>JAEZBW010000560.1 GCA_023426765.1 Bacillota bacterium | reverse complement strand
AAAATCATCTGGGCACCATCATCCTTTTCAGGGATATCACCGAAAACATAAAGAACCTGGCAGCCATAGAGGAAAAGCACGCAATCCTGATGGAACAGGAGCGACTGGCCTCGCTGGGCCAACTTATCGGGGGGATTGCCCACAACCTGAAAACACCGATAATGAGTATTTCCGGTGCGGTTGAAGGGCTGAAAGACCTGGTTTACGAATATGAGCAATCTGCAGATGACGAAACCGTCACCGCCGAGGATCACCGGGAAATAGCCGAAGAAATGCGTACCTGGCTGAAAAAAATCCAACCCTATTGCGCTTATATGTCTGATATCATTGATACCGTGAAAGGACAAGCGATGAGCCTTTCGAACACAACCATGATCAGTTTTTCAGTGTACGAACTGGTGAAGAGAATAGAACTTCTATTAAAATACGAGTTAATCCGGTTTAATTGCACGTTAAATACGGAAGTCAAGGTAAATTCTTCTACAGAATTGTACGGAGATATTAATAGTTTGGTCCAAGTATTCGATAATATTATTATAAATGCTATTCAGGCTTATGAAGGCAAAAATGGAAAAATAGAGTTTACTATTGAAGAATCCAATGATAGTATCCTCTTTACGGTTAAAGACTATGCAAAGGGCATTCCCCACAGGGTAAAGGATAAGCTTTTGAAGGAGATGGTGACAACAAAGGGGACAGCCGGTACAGGACTTGGATTGTATATGTCCTATTCCACAATTAAAGGGCGCTTTGAAGGGAAAATGTGGTTCGAGTCTACCGAAGGCAAGGGAACCACTTTTTATATACAACTTCCTCGCAAAAAGTAATGGTAAGCAACACAAAAGAAGAAACAGGGGGCATATTCATGAGAAAACGATTATCAGTGACCTCGAATACCATGAAAATTCTGATCGTTGATGATGAGCAGGGGATCATTGATTCCTTGTCCATTATGCTGAAAAGAAGCGGATACTACCATGAAGGCATTACAAACCCCCTTGAAGCTGTTGAAAAAGTTAGAAATGAACACTTTGACCTGATGATCTTGGACTATTTGATGGTTCCCATCCATGGGGATGAGGTTGTAAAACGAATACGGGAATTCAATTCTGAGTTGTATATTTTACTTCTTACCGGCCATAAGGATCTGGCTCCTCCGTTAGAGACAATTAAAGCACTTGATATACAGGGCTATTGCGAAAAAAGCGATCGTTTCGACCAATTGCAGCTTCTGGTAGAATCCGGATTTAAATCGGTCATGATGATGAACACGATCAAGCAGTTTCGTGATGGACTAAACAAAATCCTGCAGGCTGTTCCAAGAATATATCAGTTGCAGCCCCTTGGCAGCATTCTTGAGGACATACTGACCGAACTGCTTCCGTTTTTAAGCAGTGAAAGCGCGTTTATACTGATAGACAACATACCCGATCAGTTTGATTCAAAGAAAAGTATTTTCCGTGGAATCGGAAAGTTTAAAGCGGAGATATCCGATTTTATGCCAATGCTGGATTCCCAGCTGTTGGAGAATATCGGCAAAGCGAAAATAACCAAGCAGGTTATCCGGTTGAGTACCGGTGTCATTCTGCCCCTGATCAATGTATATACCGAGTGCATTGGTATCATTTACGTTGAAAGCACTGAAAATTCCGCCGCAGAGATTTCAGATGGCTACAAGCTGCTGGAGATCTATACGGCGCAGGCAGCCTCTTCGCTGACCAATGCATTCCTGCATTCCATGGTCAACATGAAAAATGAGGAATTAAACCGCACCTATGAGCAGCTCAGAATCCGGTATATGGACACAATTGAAGCCTTAAGGCAGGTTGTTGACGCGAAGGATGAGTACACCCGGGGGCACTCCGACCGGGTTTCCTATTACTGTGTGAAGATCGGAAAAGCTTTGGGGCTTAGTGATGAAGAGATTGAAACCATACGGGTTGCCGGGTTGTTCCACGATGTAGGCAAAATGGGGATAACCGATGATATCCTGTTTAAAAGCGAGAAATTGAACATCCGCGAGTATGAGGAAATTAAAAAACATCCTATGAAGGGAGCCAGAATCCTTTCTGTCATATCCATGTTCAAGGATGTGGTTCCGATTGTGAAATGCCATCATGAAAGAATTGATGGAAAGGGGTATCCGGAAGGACTGAAGGGAAATGATATCCCCTATCTGGCCAGAATTGTCTCGGTCGCCGATGCATTCGACGCCATGATGTCCGACCGGCATTACCGATCGAAGCTGGATCTGAAATCGGCAATTAACCAGTTGATTGAAGGGGCAGGAACGCAGTTCGACGCGGGTGTCGTAAACAAATTTGTATCCATGCTGGATCATTTCTCTGTTATAGAGAAGGAACTGGCGGTTACCTATGAATAGAACCAATATAACGATATAACTGTATTTCAGGGCTTAGCCCGATGCTTTGCATCGGGTTTTTCGTTGTTGTAACTTTTTATCGAATACGGTATTGACCAGGTGGTCAAATCATAGTATAATGAATTTGTTGACCAGATGGTCAAAAGGAGCGTGAACAAGATGATCAACGTGCATGAACTGTATCATGATTATACCGGAAGCGGGAAATATGCGGTTTCAGGAATATCCTTCAGGATTCATAAAGGTGAGATATTCGGGTTTCTTGGTCCTTCAGGGGCCGGAAAATCAACGGTGCAAAACATTATGACAGGGTTGCTGAAGCTGCAAAAGGGGGAAGTATCCTTCGACGGCAAGAAAATTTCACAGTTGGGCATTCCCTTTTTCAACAGGATAGGAGTTTCTTTCGAGCATCCGAATGTTTATAAAAGACTGACCGGGTTCGAAAACCTGAAATTCCATGCAGGACTGTTTTCGGTACCGACGGTTAACCCGATGGAGGTTCTGGATTGGGTGGGGCTAAGGGAGCATGCTGGAAAAAAAGCCGGTGAATATTCAAAGGGCATGCTGCAGCGTTTGACACTGGCCAGAGCGTTGATCAACAAGCCTGAGATTCTGTTTCTGGACGAACCCACCAGCGGTCTGGATCCTTCGACTTCGGCAACAATCCGGGATCTGATATTAAAACAGAGAGAAAACGGAGCGACTATTTTCCTGACAACGCACAATATGGAGCTTGCTGACAAGCTATGCGATACTGTAGCATTTCTGAATGACGGAAAGATTGCCGCAATGGACAAACCGAATAACCTGAAGCTGAAGTACGGAAAAAAGGAAATCGTTTTAACTTATGAACAGGACGGAGAATTAAAGGCAGCCAGTTTTCCCATGGAAGACAGAGAAGCGCTGGCCCAAATGCTGCTAAAGATCACTCCGATCAAAATACATTCCCAGGAGGCATCTCTGGAGGATATCTTCATTAAGGTCACGGGCAGGAGGCTTTCATCATGAAAAGAATATTAAACCTGGTCCTGCAGGATATCCGGCTATTGCTGCGGAATGCATTGTTTTGGGTGATCACCTGCTCTCTCGTGGTAATCATTCTGACAGTCCACTTTCTAATTCCAGAAGATTTCAATACGAATACACAACACATCGTTTCATGGAACTTAAAATTGGAATTGCCGGCAACAACCCCGTTGGAAAGTGAACAGGCAGTATTGGATTCGGTAAAGCAGGAAGGGACGGTTGGTTTTATTCAGAACGAAGACAATATAACGCTTATCCATTCAGGTCTTTCGGCGAAAGCACAAAATGCCCTGATGTCGGTTTTGTTTGGTAAACCCTCCGGATTGGAGATAAAAGTGAAAAGCATTACTGAAAGCACGGGAAGGGTGCCTGAAAACATCAGGCTGGCACCGGTGTTCATCTGTTTTGAAGCTCTGATATCCGGCTTTCTGATGGCAGGAATTCTGATGCTTGAGGAGAAAGAGGGAAAAACCATAAAGGCTTATCGGGTTTCTCCTGCAGGAACCCTGGAATATGTCACAGCCAAAACCATCCTTTTTGGGACGATAGGAACGGTATATGCGCTGTTAATGGCGGTTTTCATCATTGGGTTTCAATTCAGCTGGAGCGGGTTTATTCTTATGGCTTTTGTTTCCAGCTCCCTGTTTACGCTTCTGGGCTTGTCCATTACTGTGTTTTTTCAAGATATAAGCAGTTGGTTCTCATTGTCAGTCAGCTTTCTGGCTTTGAATATGTTGACAATGGTCAGCTATTCATCCCCGTCGTTTTCACCGGCATGGATTAGGGTTATCCCTTCCTGGCACATGCTGTTCGCCTTTGAGAAATTAATGTTTGGCACGGGAAGTGGGATCGAGAGCACCCTTCTGCTTGTGTCGGCAGAAGTGGCAGTATTGTTTGTCCTTGCTTGCTTCCTTGTGAAAAAGGTACTTCTGAAAAGCGAAAGGGGAATCCTATGAAAAAACTGTTCAACCTGATTTGCCTTGACTTTAAGCTGATCCTTCAGGATAAAATTGCGTTGTTCATGGCACTGGCACCCGCTTTATTGTCATTTATTTTTCTGGCGGTTATCGGAAACGCAGGTGAAGGAACCCCGAGATTGGCCGTATCCGGGGATGTGCCGCTGAATATTGTTGAAAGGCTGGAAACCGTAGCCGATATAGAAGCCGTATCGGATTATGAAGCGCTGGAAAAACGCATCAATCGTGCAGACAGCATTGCCGGTGTCTATATGGACGGCGAGGCCGTGGCTGTGCTGACAGAAGGCAACGAGAAGGAAGGCTTCGCTGAAAAGAACGCTTTACTGGTGGATCGTGCATTAGCGACCACCCCAGTCCAATTTCAATCCATAGAAGTTGAAAGGCCGCAAAACCTGGTGCTTACGATCGTCATGGCATCCATTCTGCTGCTTGGCATTCTGATTGCAGGGGCGGTTTCGGGCTTCAATATTGTCAATGAGCGGGAAAGCGGGGTTATTCAAGCCTTTGCGGTAAGCCCCACCGGTCTGGCAAGCTACATTGGAATCCGAGCATTATCCGCTTTGCTGTTGGGGGTTGTGAATGTTGCTCTTTCAATTCTGATCATGGGTAAGACCGGTTTGATAGGACAGATGGTCTGTGTTGCGCTGGCAAGCCTGTTTATGTACGCCATCATCGCTGTGATGGTGGGCTCTTTCGCCGACAACCTGATCGCTTCCTTTGCCGTCATGAAAACATTGATGCCGGTGTTTTTAGTAATCCCGGTGATCAGCGCATTTGTCCCTGAGAAGTTCCATTTTCTTTTTTATCCGCTGCCAATGTACTGGCAATACGAAAGCATTGTCAGAATACTGGAAGGGCTTAATCCCGGGTTTGCATTACTGATGATCATGGCGACCGGTGCACTTTGGTTTGTTATTGTATTCAATCTGCGTAAAAAAGTATTTAATCTGCGTATGGAGGGGGTGAAGTCATGCAATGGTATTGGTGGGTCATTATAGGGATTGCGGTTGTTGCATTCATTCCGCTGAAGATGAAACTGACGAAGGCCTTTTTAAAGAAACAGAAAGATAAACAGCAGTCCAGGGAAAAACTGCTGGAGGAGGATGAGTAATGCCGGAGAAAAACTCCATGAAATGGAAGGATGAGGATACCGAAAATCCGCTGATGAAGAACGATCACCTGTATGATGCAGCTTTGGATGAGTTTTCAAAAAAGTCGTATCACGAGGCTTCCCTGAATGATATCCTGAAGGCAGTCAGAATGAACAAGGGAAGCTTCTATTACAGGTTTTATGACAAAATGGATTTATACTTGTCCCTGTTCCACCGGGTTGGAATGGGAAAGATGGCTTTTTTTCAAATGCATTTTGCGAAGGAGACGATGTCGGAAAGCTTTTTTGATCAAATCCGGCTAACGGCAAAGCTGGGCTTGCTTTATGCCAGGCAGGAGATTCGCTGTTACCTGTTCTGGAAAAATTATCTCGGTGAGGACAAGTTCATCCACCATGTGATGAAGGAGAACTTTTCAGAGCTTGCCGATGACAGGATGGATGATATGATTACGGCTGCCATCAGCAAAGGTGAGTTGAACCCTTCCTATAACCCTGGATTTATGGCTTCGGTAATAAAACTTCTGATATACAATCTGGATACGTTGCTCACACCGGGAATGGACGACGACGATATCCTTAAAACTGTGGACGAGCTTATGCGGTTTATGAAGAACGGATTGGTTTCATTTGCAAAGGTCCCTGATAACAGGTAACCCGATGCAGAGCATCGGGATGCCTGTAAGCTTCTGTTGTCAGATTCTATTGGATTTTATTGCCGGGTTCCCCGACATTCTTCCATTCACCTTCCTTGCTGCAAACCGTTTCCGATCCATCATGGTTTTTGATAATGGATCCCACCGCATGATGCTGATGGTTGTAAACACAGGACTTGTTATTTCCGGCATCACCTGCAGATTCCGGGGAATCAGGCTGTACGTCATCCGGAGGAATGATGGTGGTTTTAAACAGTTTCTCTTTTTCATTGTGGTTTTTCATTGTCGTTTCCCTCCTGATAAAAATCAAAATAATGTCTTTCAGAAAACCATCAACTAAAAGCATTTGCATTTCAGAGAAAAAAATTCTGACGAAGATTTCCATATGATGGGATACGGCAAGCAATTGCATAAAGGTTGTGCTTCATCTCTGATACTGAAGCAGTGTGAGTGAATGGGGGCAGTTCTGCTTAACATAATTTTTGAGCTAAATAGAACCGTCCCAGTAACTCAAAAAAGGGTATTCTATTGTATGAAGAAACATGATATAATAAAGGCAGTTAAATACAGGAATGGATGATTGATACGGGAGAGCCTTGCAATACAGGCACCGAAGAAGAAAACCAGGTTTTGTCGGAACCGGGCGAACCTTTCAGGTAAAAGGGCCGTATCAGGACATGACTCTGAAAAGCTGGCGGAACGCACAGCACCGAAGGAGCAATATCCGAACGGGTAGAATCTCTCAGGTTGTGAAACAGAGGAAGATGACAGGTTTATTTGTTATCTTCCTTTTTTGTTTTCGTTATTTCCGGGGAGAATAACACAGGATATTTTATCAGGGCCCTGAGAGATGTTGAAAAAAGCTTCCAGGGGCAGATGTACAGGAGGTATTTCCATGAAGAGAACACCCTTGTATGAAAAACATTTGGCATTGGGTGGGAAAATCATTGATTTTGGAGGGTGGGAGCTGCCCGTGCAATATACCGGGATCCTTGAGGAGCACCGGCAGGTAAGAAAAGCGGCAGGCTTGTTTGATGTATCCCACATGGGTGAAATCCATGTCAGCGGGCCAGACAGTGAACAAACCATTCAGCACCTGATCACGAACGATATCGCAGGTGCCAGGGAAAACAAGGTGATCTACTCTCCCATGTGTTACCCGGATGGCGGCGTGGTTGATGATTTGCTTGTATATAAGTATTCGGACACAGATTTTCTGGTTGTCGTGAATGCGAGCAATACCGATAAGGATTTTGAATGGTTTCTGCAAAACGCAAAAGGAAAGGTCACCATCGAGAATGTTTCCAGTCAATACGCCCAATTGGCCGTTCAGGGGCCTCAGGCAGAGGCCGTCCTTCAAAAACTGACAGGAAGTAAACTTCGGATTATTCAATTCTTCACCTTTGATCCCAGTGTTGAGATATGTACAAAGAGAGCCATTGTATCCAGAACCGGCTATACCGGCGAAGATGGTTTTGAAATATATATCAGTCCTGAAGATGCCGGATTGATTTGGGACAGCCTGCTTGAAGCCGGAAAGGAAGCCGGGTTGGTGCCTGTTGGGCTGGGTGCTCGCGATACGCTTCGGTTTGAAGCCGCTTTACCCCTTTATGGGCAGGAGATTTCGGATAAAATATCACCCCTGGAAGCCGGTCTGGGGAAATTCGTAAAACCCGGCAAAGGTGATTTTATCGGTCGGGATGCCCTTGTCAGGCAACTGGAGCAAGGCCTGAAGAGAAAGCTGATCGGCTTTGAAATGATGGAAAGAGGCATTCCAAGAAGCCATTATGAAGTTCAAGTTGAGGGTAAGAATGTGGGTTTTGTTACGACGGGAAGCTATTCCCCAAGCCTGGATAAAAATATCGGGTTAGCTTTACTGGATGTAAATTATGCAGCGGAAGGAACCGGGATTGATATTCTGATCCGGAACAAACCGGTCAGGGCCGAAACTACAGGCATACCCTTCTATAAGAAAAAATATAGAGCATAATGTAGGAAGAATGTCTCCCGGAAAACCTGGGAAGGATTAAACGTATGAAATACCGGGAAACGGTATTCTGATAATGGTCGTGTAACGGCATAAAAAGTATTGGAGGATGATGGGAATGAATGTTTTAAAGGGTTTAAGGTATTCAAAAGACCATGAGTGGGTAAGGCTTGAAGGAAACCGGGCAATCATCGGCATCACGGATCATGCGCAGCACTCGCTGGGCGATATCGTTTTTGTGGAACTGCCTGAGCTGGGTGCTGCCCTGAAGGAATCGGATGTTCTTGGGGTAGTTGAATCGGTCAAGGCAGCATCTGATGTTTACAGCCCCATTGCCGGAAAAGTGGTTGAGATCAATGAAACCCTCGCAGAGCACCCGGAAAAAATAAACGAACAGCCTTATGAAAGCTGGATTGCCGTGCTGGAACCTGAAGACGTATCCAGCATTGAAGCATTGATGGATGAAACCGAATATGAGGCATTCTGCCGGGAGGGATGAAATGTCGGACTACATTCCGAATACAGCAGCGCAACAGCTGGAAATGCTGAAAGAAATCGGCCTGAACCATATGGAGGATTTGTTTAAATCCATCCCCCAAAATGTGCGTCTGAAAAGAGAGCTTGACCTCCCCGCGGCATTATCCGAGATGGAATTGACCGCGCAAATGCGCCACATGGCGTCTAAAAACGGCAATACCGATCAATACACATGCTTTCTTGGTGCCGGGGCGTATGATCACTATATTCCTGCCAGTGTTTCCAGTTTTCTGGAAAGGCAGGAATTTTACACGGCTTACACGCCATATCAGCCTGAAATCAGCCAGGGTACGCTGCAGGCAATCTTTGAGTATCAAACGATGATCTGCCGCTTAACCGGGATGGATGTGGCCAATGCTTCGATGTATGACGGCTCCTCCGCATTGGCCGAAGCAGCTTCAGCAGCGTGCCATACAACCGGACGAACAGAAATACTTGTTGCATTATCGGTTCATCCCGAAAGCAGAGAAGTGCTGTCTTCCTATTCCAGGTTTAGCGGAAATACAGTGCCGGAAATCGGGTATCGGGACGGAAGGCTGGATTTATCGGAACTGGAAGCGAAAATGTCAGAGAATACAGCCGCAGTCATTGTACAGAGCCCAAACTTCTTCGGTATCATTGAAGACCTGAAGGAAATCGCCTTACTCACGCACAGGGTGAAAGCTTTACTCATCGTAAGCTGTGATCCGATTTCTTTAGCCATCTTAAAATCCCCGGGAGAATTGGGTGTGGACATAGCTGTCGGCGAAGGCCAGTCGCTGGGAAACCCATTGAACTTTGGCGGGCCCTATCTGGGTTTTTTTGCAGCAAAGAAAGAACTGCTTCGCAGGATGCCAGGAAGAGTCGTCGGTGAGACTGTTGACAGGGAAGGACGAAGAGCCTTTGTACTGACGGTTCAGACCCGGGAACAGCATATCCGGCGGGAAAAGGCCACCTCGAACATCTGCTCCAATCAGGCGCTGAATGCTCTTGCGGCTACCATTTACCTCACTGTAATGGGAAAACAGGGGCTTCGGAAGGTGGCGCTTTTATGTGCTTCAAAAGCCCATTATGCTTATGAACGTCTCCTGAGTACCGGTGCGTTTTCCCCATGCTTCCAGGCACCATTTTTTAAGGAGTTTTCTGTTTGTTATAACGGAAATGCAGCCGATCTGAACCGGAAGCTTCTGGAACACCGTATCATCGGTGGTTATGACCTTGGCAGATCATACCCGGCATTGGAAAACGGGTATCTGGTCGCTGTTACCGAAAAAAGAACCAAAGAAGAAATTGATCGGTTTGCCCGAAAGGTGGTGGAGTGATGCTGAAAAAACCAACACCGTTGATTTTTGAAATGAGTGTTCCAGGTAGGCAGGCACATCAACTGCCGGAATGTGATGTTCAGGTCGTGGAGCTTACAGCGCATATTCCGGCAGATCTTCTTAGGGAATCACCGCCCGAATTACCCGAGGTGGGTGAAATTGATGTCATCCGTCATTTCACAGAATTATCGCAAAAAAACTACGGGGTGGACGCCGGTTTTTATCCCCTTGGCTCCTGCACGATGAAATATAACCCTAAGGTAAATGAAGCAGTTGCTCGATTGGACGGGTTCACGAAGATTCATCCGTATCAGCCCGAAGAAACCGTTCAGGGGTGCCTGGAGCTTATGTATCAAGCCGATCGGGCCCTTGCAGAGATCACCGGGATGGATCGCGTATCGCTGCAGCCTGCAGCCGGAGCTCACGGGGAACTGGCTGGACTGATGATCATCAAGGCTTATCATGAGCACAACGGGGAATTCAGAAGAACGAAGATCATCGTCCCCGACTCGGCCCACGGAACAAACCCCGCATCAGCGGCGATGGCCGGTTTTACCGTGGTTGAAGTGAAATCGGACGAGCAC
>JAEZBW010000497.1 GCA_023426765.1 Bacillota bacterium | reverse complement strand
GCACAACACCGTGATCGGTGATTGCGATGGCGGGATGGCCCCATTTCGCAGCGCGTTCCACCAAGTCGGTCACGGGGGTGAGGGCATCCATTTGGCTCATTTGCGTATGCAAATGAAGCTCTGCGCGTTTTACCGGAGCATTGTCCATTTTCTGTGCGACGGTGGTTTTGCGGATGCTTTTGGCCAGGATGGACAAGTCTTTACTGAAAGGATCAAACTGGGCGTCGCCGTGGACGACAAACCACTGCCCCACCTTGATGTTTTCCTCCAGGTCGGCTAGGTTCTTTTCATCGGCAAACAGTTTAATCGAAATGGAATGGGTGAGGTCGGTCATATCGAAGTCAAACAGGGTTCTCCCGCTTTTCGTCACCTTTTTTTCAAGCCGGATAACCCTCCCCTTCACCGTAATGCGCCCCGAATTAATCGAGACTTCGGACATGGGGACGGGTGATTCATCAAAGCCCCTGCCATAAATGACATTGGGGTCGGAAGACTTCTCGGATTTCTTCTTTGTCTGATAGGGAACAAAGGTGGAAGCTGCCTTTGCCGGCGCTTTCTTCGGTGCTTCCACCGGATAGCATACCACCTTTTGAATGGTTTTCTGTTCCAGGGACTGCTTTTCTTTTAAATAGGCTTCCCTTTCCTTTTCATCGACGGGAGGGTCGACAAAACAAACCGAGATATCGCACTGGAAGCTGGTTCGAATAAAATCCTCCAGGAATTTGTGACAGTTCCCGGACTGAAGGATGGTTTTTGCATTGGAATTCAGAAGGATGTTCAGCTTATGGCCATCGATGCGGAATACCGCATCCTCCAGCAAGCACTCATAATGCTTTGATTTTTTTGAAAGAACCTGCAGAAATTCATCCCTGCAGCCCTCAAGAATGTCCCTGCTGTCCTGCTTCAGAAGAAAGCATGGAACCACATGGACGCCTGTGTTAAAATGGCGGCCCAGAACCTTTTCAAGGGAATAAACCCTTTTCATTTCGACCAGGCGGGGCAGTTCGAGACGGATCTCCACCTGTCCGGTGGCCTTTATGTACTGAAGCTGGGAAACGCCCGCGTCACGGAAGGTTTCGCGCAGCTTTTCATCCATGTTTACTTCCCCGAACACGGTATCAAAACCCTGTTTTTTATCCATCGTGTGATGCATGCTGCTATCCCCTTTGGCAAACCTTCTTAGAAACTATTTTATCATAATGGGAGAACCGTGACAAAGGGAAAAGGAAAAAGAAATTAATAGCTTCGCTTTCGTTTACTCCACTATACCAAACCCCCGGAAAGGGAACAGCCTGAAAACCACTTTTCCGGCAATCCGTTCACTGTTGACCGGCCCGAAGATTCTGCTGTCCTTGCTTTCACCGGGAAGCCGGTTATCGCCCAGTATGTAGACGGTGCCTTCGGGAACCGTGATATCATCGTGCAGCCCGGCGGCAACCTGTGTTTCACTGCCGTTGATATAGTCTTCGTGAAGCTTTTCACCCTGCAAATAAACTTCACCGTCATGGATGGCAATCCTTTGCCCTTCTGTTGCCAGAATCCGTTTAACGGCATAGGTTTTTCCGTCCTGCAGGAATTCCGGTATCTTCACCACCACAATATCGCCCGGTTTGAAGGCTCCAAACTGCTGTGTCAGTTTTTCAATGATCAGAATATCGTTGTTTTCCAGGGTCGGCAGCATGGAATTTCCCTGAACGATGGTAAACTGCCCGATGAAGTTCACAATGACAAGGGTAACAAGAATCGCCAGCCCGATATGCTTCAGCCAGTCCAAAATCTCTTTTATCACATGGCTGCGTTCCATTCCGTCGCCTCCCGACCGCTAAATAAGAACCGCCGCCAGGTGTTTATTCAGCCTTCGCGGCTGAACATGCACATCAAGGCGGCGGCACCTTATATTATTTCAATGAGCGCTTGCGCGAATTGTGCGCCAAAACGCGGGCGCTGAAATCGCCTTCATTTCGCGTTTTGTGTGCAACGCATTTTATCAAATGCCCTTCAGTGAGGATTGTACACACCACTGAAGGGTATTTGATATACTTATTCTCGGATTGCAATATGCAATTCCTTCAGCTGCTTTATTTCCACCGTGTCCGGAGCGTTCGTCATCAGGCAGGAAGCATTCTGAACCTTCGGGAATGCGATTACATCCCGGATGGAATCCCTTTTCGCCATCAGCATGATCAGCCTGTCAAGCCCAAAGGCCATCCCACCGTGAGGAGGTGTGCCATATTTGAAAGCTTCCAGCAGGAAACCGAACCTTTCCTTTGCTTCTTCCTCGGTGAAACCTATCATAGTGAAAATTTTGCTTTGCAGCTCCTGGTTGTGGATACGAATGCTTCCGCCTCCAAGCTCCACCCCATTCAGCACGATATCATAAGCCTTGGCCCGAACTTTTCCGGGGTCGGTATCCAGCATTTGGATATCTTCATCCATGGGAGATGTGAATGGGTGATGCATTGCCACCCAACGTTTCGCTTCTGTGTCATATTCGAACATCGGGAACTCGGTAACCCACAGGAAGTTGGCCTTGCTGTCGTCTATCAGGCCCAGCTTTCTGGCAACCTCCAGCCGCAGATGCCCCAAAGAGTCGAATACGATATCGTCGGTATCGGCAACAAAGCAGATCAAGTCTCCTGTTTCAGCGCCTGTTCTTTCAAGGATTTGTTTGGTTTCTTCCTCGGTCAGGTACTTTGTGATAGCCGATTTCAGGTTGTTTTCCTCAACCGAAATCCAGGCCATGCCCTTTGCCTTATAGGTTTTTATATATTCTCCGAGGGCATCGATTTCGCGTCTGGCGAACTTCGCCCCGCAGCCCTTGGCATTCAGAGCCCTGACACTGCCGCCTTTTGCAACAGCATCGGAAAACACCTTAAAGCCAGAGTTTATAACCAGATCGGAGATATCCACCAGTTCCAGCCCAAAACGGGTGTCGGGTTTATCGGAGCCAAAGCGCTCCATCGCTTCCTTATAGGTAAGCCTTGGGAACGGAGTTTGAACATCGATACCGAGCGCTTCTTTAAAGCAGCGCTTCACGAAGCCTTCGTTTATTGTAATAACATCATCAACCTCTACAAAGGACATTTCCAGGTCAATCTGTGTAAATTCGGGCTGCCTGTCGGCGCGAAGGTCTTCATCGCGGAAGCATTTGGCGATCTGCATGTACCGATCAAAGCCCGATACCATTAAGATCTGCTTGAACAGCTGTGGGGACTGGGGCAGCGCGAAGAACTTACCCGGGTGAACACGGCTGGGAACCAGATAATCCCTGGCTCCTTCGGGTGTACTCTTCATTAAAATCGGTGTTTCTATTTCCAAAAAACCGTTTTCATCGTAATAATCACGGGCAATTTTAGCCACGCGGTGGCGCAGTATCATGT
>JAEZBW010000487.1 GCA_023426765.1 Bacillota bacterium | reverse complement strand
TTCGCATTTTATTAGAACAATTTGTGCAGTCATTAAGGCAAATGCAATCATGACAACCAGGGCAGCGATAATGAATCCCAAAGATTTTCCTGTATCAGACAATGACTTAAAAAGGCTGACTTTGTTGATAATTGCGACAGTCATGTTGTACCCAACGATGAGTGGTTGATCTGCATTTACGGTGCTGGGTCCAAGTTCGCTTCCGATGCCTTTGAGTCCATTAATAATGTTCCATGACCACTCTTGATAATGGTTTATTACAGCAAGAATGAACCCGCAAAAGAGCAAAGTCATAACAAACTGACCAAGTACTTCGCCAAGCTGGTGTCTGCTAAGAACAGCCTTGACACCAAATAGTGCTATTGTTAGTATGGCGCACGCTCTGTATAGACTGAGAGCGTGCTTTTGCAGCGCGCTGTTCCACGAAGCTGATTTTTCAGCAAAAGTGCTAACGATCCTTGACACGGTGTCTGCTGATGCTCCGTCTGCAAATGCGTTGCAAGGCAATGTCCCGACAAGCAGCAACAAGAGAAAGGAAGCTGTCAGTATGAAGCGTATTTTAACCATGCTTTTTATCGTCATTTCGTGCCTCGCATTCACTTTTGTTCTCCAGGGTTGTGAGTCAGAACAAGCAAGACTGGAGAAGGAGCGGACCAAGCTTGAAATTGAAAAACTCAAACGAGACGCTGAAGAAGAAACGGCTCGCAAGAAAGCCCATGATGAATTTTTCAAAACAGACAAGTTGAAAAACTATAAATCTCAGGCAGATCCATTTTAAAAGGGGTCTGATTTTGACGTATAGTTCTTGATTTTGTCGGTTGTGAGCGCTGATTTCCAAGCTTCTTCAGCTATTTGTTCATTCTTCTCGTCTTTCATGGTTTTCTGGACGCTGGCCTGAACCGAGATAGATAGAAGAGAACGGAGTTTTTGCGCTTCCTGGAGTTGCATCGACGCAAGCTGGTTCCCGGCTTCCAGAGCCTTCATTTGTCCGTCTGGCGTCGTCAAAAGGTCGTTGAGCTGGCTTTCCAGTTCAGTGGCCTTTTGTTCGAGGTCTTGAATCTGCATCCCGGATTCTTGAAAAGCCGCCTGCTGCGAGCGATCCACTTCATCGGACCACTTTTTGCGCATCTCATCGAAGGTACCGGCAGCCGATTCCATCGTCTCCCTGGTGGACTTGGCCAGGTCCCGAATAGTGCCTGTGCCGGCATACGTGCTGCTAAAAATCTGGCTCAACGCAGAGGCGTCACCTCTTTGCAGGTTCAATGATTGCGACAGAGACGACAGCTTTTGGAATGTCCCAAGTATCTTCGTCCTGATTTTGTCTGGGAGACTGACTGTGTTTTTGACCATGTTTTCCAGCTGATCTATATTCTTTTGAACAAGCTCAATCTGTTGCTCTGTCTGCTTAATCGCTTCTGTAACTTGTTTGTATACTTGTTGCAGTTTTTCAAGATTCGTCACTCTCTCAAGCGACTGTGTAAAAGTATCGCTACAGTTTGTGCAATGCACAACATATTGAGCGCTTGACGGACTTGAGAAAACGAACATCATCAAGACCGAACAGATAAATGCACTGGATAAGGACGAAACTTTCACAGCGGCCTCCTTATGTGGCGCTTCTTTGGCTTTGCTCTGCAATCCATACCCGAGGCCAGTCAGTGCCGTATTCTTTGTTGAGTTCTTTTATCCTTGAGGTGTTTTCCTTGTCGCTAATGCCTAGGAAAGCGAGTTCTATTTTTTGCAAGGCTAATTGTATCAGTCTTCTTCCGTATGGCGTAACAACGTAGTAGTCACGCTTTGGTGTAGCCGAAGCGATGATTTCTATCTGCTTGTTGTTAAGGCCCATCTGCTGGTACAATTCAGACTGCACTTCCTGGCGCGCCGTAATGTTCGGTAAAAAGATCTTTGTCTGGCAGGATTCCACCAACACATCCAGTATCCCGGAGTTTTTGGCGTCGGAAAGGCTTTGCGTGGCCATCACCACGGCACAATTGGCCTTGCGTAAGACCTTGAGCCATTCACGGATTTTGGCGCGGAAAACGGGATGCCCGAGCATGAGCCAAGCCTCATCCAGGACCAGCAGGACGGGCTGGCCAGTGAGGGCTTTCTCGATGCGGTGGAAGAGGTAGAGCAGCACAGGGATCAGGTTCTTGTCGCCCAGATTCATGAGATCCTCGATCTCGAAAACCATGAAGGGCGAAAGGCCAAGCTGATCGGTCTCGGCATCAAGCAGGTAGCCCATGGCTCCGGCCCGGGTGTAGTGCTGGAGCCCCTCCTTCAGGCGTTGATCCTGGAGCAGGTTCACGAAATCGGTGAGGCTGCGCATACCGACCGGACTGGTGCGCAGCAGGCTCATGGCCTTGTGGATTTCATTACGATCCCGAGGAGTGACCGGGGCTCCCTGTAACTCCAGGAGAGTGCCCACCCACTCTTCGGCCCAGGCCAGTTCGGCGGGATCGTCTATGTGCTGCAACGGGGCAAATGACAGCGCATCACTGCCGCCGACATCATAGTGGGTGCCGCCCACGGCTTCGCAAAGGGCGAACATCGACATCCCCTTGTCAAAGGCAAAAACCTGGGCCTGGTCATACCGGCGGAACTGCGCCGCGATCAGCGCCAGCAAGGTGGACTTGCCGGCACCGATGGGGCCGAAAATCAAGGTGTGCCCGACATCTCTTACATGCAGGTTGAACCAGAACGGCGTGGAACCGTCTGTCGTGCACACCATGAG
>JAEZBW010000399.1 GCA_023426765.1 Bacillota bacterium | reverse complement strand
GGAAATACCATCCCTCGTGATTGGCTTGCCTATTACCGCGCTTCCCTTGCTGATGGTGATCTGATCGGCATAGATTCGAAGAAAATGGTTTCGGCCATCTTTTATGAGGATTTTGCGAAAGGCCGGATGAGCCAGGAGACGGCTGACGCGGTCTTTGCCGACCTGCCAAGAAAAGACCAGGACCGGCAATTCGTCGAGCTGATCTTTGCTCCGTTTCACGCCGCGCTCAAAGTAAGCCACGGCGTCGCTTCGGGTGCGGCGGACCGCGTCGTGCCGGTCGTTTACGTGCCGGCGGTTCTCGCCCGAGACGGCGCGCTGATGCCGGCAAGGCGGCTCGCGCCGTGGATGCCGAGAGAGCACCTCGATCTCACCCCTCGTCCGACTGCCCTAGGCTCCCTGGAAGCCTACGATGCGTTTTTAACCGACAGTCAGTGCGATCCAGCCGAGATGACCTGGGTGGCCCTGCTCGGCTACGTGACGAAAATGGTGCAGGCGGTCACAGGGGAAGAAATCGGGCCGGACATGATGATCACTCTTTCCGGAAACCCCTACCACATAGACAATAAGGCCCGCTTTGCCACGGCCTCAATGTTAAAAGGTACTGGGGCAAACATACTGCGCCTTTACGACGCGCTTTTGTCCACGGATAAAAAAAACGATCCCTTGCCGGCGCTACTGGCTCGCATTTTGCCTTCCGAGCCGGCAACTCATATTGGTCCTCTTTCCCTGACAAGGGAACTGGACGCCGCCCTGGCCCACACTGGCCAGATGACTGCAAGATTTCCCTTGTCCCCGTCTCAGCGAAAAACCCTGCACCACTTTTGCGCCCATGAGGAAGGGTCTATTTTGGCTGTCAACGGCCCCCCCGGCACGGGCAAAACCACCCTGTTGCAATCCGTCATTGCATCCATGGTGGTGCGCTGGGCGTTAAGCGGAGCCGACAGGCCTCCGGTCATCGTCGCCGCCTCGACCAACAATCAGGCTGTGACCAACGTCATTGAGTCATTTGCTACGACAGTTGGCGAAGCCGATCCCCTGTTCATGCGTTGGCTTCCAGGCCTCTCATCTTTCGGATTATATTGTCCATCTGAGGCAAAATTTACCCGAGACGAGGAGGTGCGGCGATTCCAGTGCTGCGTGACGGCCCGGGACGGGGGTGTGCTTGGATTCCCACGGGAGGTAGAATCCCCCGAGTACCAATCCCGCGCAGAGCAGGCCTTTTTGGAAAACTGGCGGGCATTCTTCGAACCCCTGGACAAATCTGTCTCGGACATTCCCACAATCCCCGCTGCCAAGGCTGCAATCCATGAGGCCCTGTCGAACCTAGCGAATGAAGCCCTGTTCGATCCCGTGGGCACACTTTGTGACTTGTCCATACGCGTCGACGGGGTGCGTGAACGGCTCCCCCTGCGCGAGCGTCTTCAATTGGCCCAGGAAGAAACCGGCCGACTCTGTGGAGAAAAAACGAGCCAGGCCAAAGAGGCCAATAATGCCTTGGAAAACGCCGAGGCCGTGGCCGCTGCGTTTAAACAGCATATCCTGTCCCAGCCGTTTTGGCTGACCCTGCTAACCTTTCTCCCCCCGGTCAAAAAGAACCTTGCCCTGCGCAATGGCTTGTTTCTTGAGCAGTATGGACAGGCAGTCGAGAACTTGCCAATACAATCCTATGCTGAGTCCTATGGGATCATCGCCGCCCTGGATGCCCGCGTCGCCACGGCCAGGGAACGCAGTGGGCAGGCCGTGGCCGAGGTCGAGTCGGCCAAGGACGCCCTGGATCGGATCACCAAGGACCTGACGAGCCTTGATTCCGATATCGCATCCGTCTTCGATGACCTGGTCAGATTCGATCCTCAGCCTGTTCCCAGGCCGCTTACCGCCGAGACCATGCCCTTCTTGCATACTGAGCCTGTCTATGCAGCGTTGGAAGCCTTGGACACAAAAGTCCGTGTCAAACTCTGGTGGCTGGCCGTGCACTACTTCGAGGCGTGTTGGTTGATTGAGCGCCGCGAGGACCTCGAATCCGGCTACAAGGAATCCCAGGCTCCGAACAAGCAACTCCGGCGCTGGCGGCGCTACGCTAAGCTAACTCCCTGTATTGTGACCACGCTCCACATGGCACCGCGTGTCTTCTCCGGCTACGCCGGCAAGTACGAGCCGCTTTACGAAGCCATCGACCTCCTGATCCTGGACGAATCCGGCCAAGTCGCACCCCAGGTAGCTATCCCGGCCTTCGCTCTGGCCAAGCGGGCTTTGATCGTTGGCGACACATACCAGATCGAGCCGGTTTGGGCCGTGCCCGAGGGCATCGACGCGGCCAATTTGATCGCCTCGGGCCTCTTGAGAAAGCCTGAAAACGGGGCCAAGCTGACCCATCTCCCCGCAGAAACCGGCCTGCGCCCCTTTTCCGCTTCTTGCGGCAACCTGATGGCTCTGGCCCAGCATGCCACGCCCTACACTCTACCCGGCTTTGCCGCGCCGGGCATGCACCTGACCGAACACAGGCGCTGCGCCACCCCGATCATCGAATACTGCAAGGCTCTAGTCTATCCCAATCTTCAGCCGCTTACTCCGAGCCGTGAAGCGCCCCTGCCGCACTTTGGCTACGCCCATATTGCCGGCGCGTCGCAAAAGTTCGGCGGCAGCAGGGCCAATTTCGCCGAAGCCGAAGCCTTGGTAGAATGGCTCTCCCGGCGCGCACCGGAGTTGACCGCCCACTACGGCCGTCCTTTGGGCGATATCGTGGCCGTGGTCACTCCTTTTGCAGGGCAAGCAGCGACTATTCGCGAGTCCTTGGAGAGATATGAGATTGATGGTGTGTCCGTGGGCACTGTTCATTGTCTGCAAGGTGCGGAACGCTCCGTGGTCATCTTTTCGCCTACGGTCACCTCGGCCGATCCTGGTCCCTATTTCTTCGACCGAGGCCCGAACATGCTCAACGTCGCCGTCAGTCGGGCCAAGGATTCGTTCCTCATTTTCGGCGACATGACCGTCTTTGATCCGTCCATCCCGAGCCGGCCTTCAGGCCTGCTTGCCAATTTCCTTTTCTCCCTGCACCCGTCCGAGATCGTGGACGTGACGCCCCCAAGGCGGGCCTGCCCTGTGGGAACCGAGGTCAGGACGTTGACCTGCAAAGACGAGCATGTAGCGGAGCTGGCTGAAGCCTTCCGCATCGCGACCCGTTCCATCATTATTGTCTCCCCGTTTTTGGCGGTTGCCGCCCTACAGGCTGACTCCATCCCAAGCCAGATAAGCCAAGTAGTGGCGCAAAAAGTTGCCGTAGCTGTGTTTACCGATCCCGAGTTTAACAAGGATACGAAAAATACCAGAAGATTCGATAGTTACCTTGAGTCGGTGCGTATGCTTCGAGAAGCCGGCGCGACGGTAACCGAATGTGACCGCATCCACAGCAAGACGCTCATGATCGACACAATCCGGCTTGTTGAAGGTTCGTTCAACTGGCTTTCGGCGAGTCGTGACGATTCCTGGTCTAGGCAGGAGCGTTCTATCGTCTACACGTCAGCCAATTTGTCCGATACTAGAAAAGCATTATTGGAAACGCTTATGGTTCATGTGAGAAAAAATTAGCAATATAATTGTAAGTAATAATATCCTGTTAGATCATGTGCGACATGATTGAGGATATCTTGAGCGCCTCGAAGCAACGAAAAAGGCGGCTCCGCAGGAACCGCCTCACTAGCCTCCACACCTCGCGAGATGCTCCAAGGTGTCTGTCGTCTCACGCTCCTTCTTTTTTTACCTTTACCCCGCGCCGTTCCCACAGCTTCATATCTTTCATTTTGGCGCGACGTTCCCGGACCAAGGACTTGCAGACCAGGGCTTGCGTTTTTTTATAGCCGTGCTTGAAGCGGTATTCTTCAGCGCTGAGATTATGGGAAGCTAAATGCTTCTTCGTGATGACTTTGAAGGATTTACCGCATTCCAAGCAAACGATGGAAGCTTCCTTGACGGCTTTTTTGGGATCGAGGACAGGAGCGCCGGCAACTTCGCTATCCTGACATTGGCCATCGCTGGCCATGGTTAATATGCCGTTAGCAACAGATTTAACCATGCTTAAAATCTCGTCCTCGGACATGGAACGAGCTCCAGCCTGCGCTTTTACAATATCCAGAGCCGCTGCCACTGCTTCATTTTTATCCACGACATCCCCCAGCGGCCACATTGGCCGATGTTATAGTTGTTAAGCGACATGTCATTACGGCACAGCTCGTATGAGATATCTAATCATCGTATGCACCGGAGCAGTCTCCGTATCACCAAAATACGACCCTGTTTGATTGGCCACATACGCTGTACCCGTCAAAGACCCGCTGTTGAGTGAGCCTGAAATGCTACCACCACCCGTCGATCCGTTGGACCACCCCATGTTTGGAGATTGAGTTTGTCCCATGTTCGGCACGCCATCTACCCAAGTAAGAACCGTCTGCGAACCAGTCACTGCTTGATAAGAATAATTTTGCGGTGAAGCTGATCCTGAAATACCTGTTGTGCTCAAGTTTCCACTTACAGGAGCGTTTTGCCCTGGGACATTTATCGTATGGCTTTTTATTGTATCAGAAAATTTACCGCCTAAGAAAGTCTTTGAGGTAGTCCCCCGTAAGAATTGATTGTTATAGTCAGGTACACTGTTCCCAACCAGCTCACGCAGTTTGTCGTATTGCGTCCCGGAAGGTACGGTCTGGCCGTTGCACTCCAGCCATCGACTGGCCTCGGGCGGGAATGACCTAGACGGCCACGGAATGACGGTGCCAACCGGAATGGTCCCTTGGCTGATTATGCTGACCGGAACGGGATTGAAGCTCGATCCATCGGCAGCTAAGCCGTGGCCGCCAGAGAGGACTAGGATCAACAAAAGGATCATGCGCATCAGCATCATGATTTGCCCCTCTTCCTCTTGGCGTCCCCCTTGGCGTCAAAATCAGGCGTACCATCGGCATCTGGAAAGGACTCTTTGCATTTCGGAAATCCCGAACATCCCCAGAAATCGTAGCCTCCAGCCCCCTCTTTTATGCGGTGGATCAACGGCATATTACATTTCGGGCACTTGATGTCACTAACAGGGGCCTTTGAGCGTGCTTCCAGACTTGCACCGGGCTGGCCGCCCTCATTGGCGAATGTCGTTAAGCACTCCGGATAACCCGAGCATCCCCAGAAATCGTAGCCTCGGTCATTCTTGCCCGCTGGCTTGGCGAT
>JAEZBW010000392.1 GCA_023426765.1 Bacillota bacterium | reverse complement strand
CCATTATGGTCGGATTGATACTGAAACAACATTTACAAAACGTTATTGACTATTTAAAATTTCAATTCCATTATGGTCGGATTGATACTCAGACTGCCTGCAATGGTTACTATTAGACGATAACATTTCAATTCCATTATGGTCGGATTGATACAAAAGCCGGATTGAGCCAGTTTCAGCGGCATATATGATTTCAATTCCATTATGGTCGGATTGATACCAGGGATAGAAAAACACAAAATGGCGTTATGTGATAATTTCAATTCCATTATGGTCGGATTGATACCGGAATAGGAACGATAGTTTCGGACGGAGATTTCCACATTTCAATTCCATTATGGTCGGATTGATACTCAGATCGTTAACCTGTCTAAAAGTCAAGTATTCGCATTTCAATTCCATTATGGTCGGATTGATACTTTAGAATGGATTGGAAAAGAAGAATGCCCGGAATATTTCAATTCCATTATGGTCGGATTGATACTGGGCCATCAGGACGGACGGAATTGACGGGTCTACCATTTCAATTCCATTATGGTCGGATTGATACCAAGTCAAAACTTCCGGGAATGGTTTGAATCTGTAGGATTTCAATTCCATTATGGTCGGATTGATACAAGGTTTTGGCATAGTTCTTTTGTCTTTTGTTTCATATTTCAATTCCATTATGGTCGGATTGATACCTTGATGGAATGTTACAATTGAGTAGTTTTACAGAAATTTCAATTCCATTATGGTCGGATTGATACCATCCGTTCGCGGTTAACGCTGGCCGTCACTTTTTCATTTCAATTCCATTATGGTCGGATTGATACGAAGCATAACTGCAGGTTCGTTCCATCCGTTATCGCATTTCAATTCCATTATGGTCGGATTGATACACGACTTCTTTAATCCGGAAAGCCGCAAAGCATTTATATTTCAATTCCATTATGGTCGGATTGATACTCATCGAGGTTCTGCCCGACAAAAAGCCGGATTGAGATTTCAATTCCATTATGGTCGGATTGATACCTATGCTGAAAATTGCTGAATATCTGAAATCAGAACATTTCAATTCCATTATGGTCGGATTGATACGCATTTGATGAATTGGCTCCTGAGTGGTTTAAGCAGATTTCAATTCCATTATGGTCGGATTGATACCGTGTTGACCATCCGTTCCATCGGACCGTCACACTGATTTCAATTCCATTATGGTCGGATTGATACCGCGCCCGGTATCCTTGTTGTGGACTACGATGTTAATTTCAATTCCATTATGGTCGGATTGATACGATATAAACGTGTGCCTCGTCGCAAACGAAGTTCAGATTTCAATTCCATTATGGTCGGATTGATACTTAACGTGAACACCTTCTCATGCAGGTTTTTTGCTAATTTCAATTCCATTATGGTCGGATTGATACCAGTCCCAGTAATTTGGGTTAGATCTGATACAGTAATTTCAATTCCATTATGGTCGGATTGATACGTTGGTAACAATATCGGCACATAAAATTACAATTTTATTTCAATTCCATTATGGTCGGATTGATACTCCATTTATTTTAGCAAAAACAACATCTAATTCTAAATTTCAATTCCATTATGGTCGGATTGATACCATGCGCCCCACTTGGATTATCAACGAGAATGTTACATTTCAATTCCATTATGGTCGGATTGATACCATCAGAGGTAGCTGTTTTGTATGCGGAATTAAGATATTTCAATTCCATTATGGTCGGATTGATACTGTATTACCTATTGAGTTAAACCAATCAATCAAACGCATTTCAATTCCATTATGGTCGGATTGATACTCGCCGTCTTGCTGGCAAAGAAGAAGTGTAACATAAATTTCAATTCCATTATGGTCGGATTGATACTCACATGAAGATTGTCAAGTTCTTATCTATAACAATATTTCAATTCCATTATGGTCGGATTGATACTTGAAACATCTATTCGTTCAAGTGTCCAATCTTCTGAATTTCAATTCCATTATGGTCGGATTGATACATAATAATATTCTCCTAAAGTAGCGTATTTATTAGCATTTCAATTCCATTATGGTCGGATTGATACCGGGTTATTGAAATGCATTATATCATGGGGTTAAATCATTTCAATTCCATTATGGTCGGATTGATACTTTACCGGCATAGGCGGAATAGATTTAGCAGCCGAAATTTCAATTCCATTATGGTCGGATTGATACCGATGAAAGAGTGGTTTATGCGAACGCTCCAGACTTATTTCAATTCCATTATGGTCGGATTGATACCGGCGAGATCGTACTGACAACAACATTTACACAGAAATTTCAATTCCATTATGGTCGGATTGATACCCAGTAAATTTATATAAAAAAACCTTATGGAATGCGCTATTTAATTGTCAAAGATCGGCTGTTGTATCGTCTATCATTTCCAATGTAATTTAACCGCCATTTAGACGATCTCGATTATTTCGCGACTTTCGGTATGTTTTATAAAAATGTTTTGTCTATTTTCATTCATTTTTATATCTCGTTCTTGTTGCCTTGACGACTAAATAAAGTTATCGGTATCTTGCTTTTCCTGGCCTATAATATGCTTATCAAGCCACTTTTTGTCTCTGGAACAAAAAAATATTACAGAGTCGGAACTAAAATCTATTATTTTCTTTACTCCGTTTTCAATTTTCATTAATTGTGCTTCTGTTATCTCTCCTTCAAAAACAGAGTTTTGAATCCAATGTAGATGTTTCCTGAGAAACTTAAGAATTTTTCCTACTCTTTTCTCACCTACATCATAGACCAGAAGAACATACATTGCAACCACCTACCACCATGCTTTAAAACCTTGATATTCTTCCATCCCAGATAAATGCTTTATCAGCTTATAACATTCCAACCGAATTAAATGACGATAGCTGACACTCCTCCCTAAGGTTCTGTGATGTATAGTTGTATCCAATTTCCCATTATATTCTTTTAAAAACAGTTTTTTGCCCTCATCCTGAAGATAGCAATTACCCATATCTATAGAAAAATGCTTGTCCTTTATTATGTTTTCATTTATCAAAGTGAAAATAACTCTGTCTACAATCATTGGTTTAAATACTTCGCTGATATCTAAAGACAAAGAAAATCTTCTGACACCTGGTTCATGTAAAAAACTTATTGTCGGATTTAATTGTGTATGATAAAGCTCACTTAATACAGTTGAATATATTAAAGAATTTCCAAAAGATATCATGGTATTCATGGCATTGTCAGGAGGATTCTTTACTCTTTTTTCAAATTCGAACCGGTTTCCGGTTATGTCTTTAAAGGTATTGTAGTATGTACTTCTTATCCTTCCTTCTACGCCCATTAATTGAGCTATATCTGATACATCAAGCAAAGATTCCCGTTCCTTTTCGATGCTGTTTATATATTTCTCCATATCAAATTTTCGCTTGTAGTATTTTAAGTTCTTAAGAATATTAAAGCTTGCTGCATCTATTATCCTTTTTGCTAAGTCTAACCTTTTCTTACTGCTTTTATAATGTTCCACCTGTTTGACCAACAGAAAACCACTGGGGAGATGCTCTCTGGGATAAAAGCTAGACGTATAATAACCGTAATAATTAAATAAATGCATTGTTATGTTATTTTGGGCAAGAAAATTGACTACCTTTGTGTTAAAATCTACCTCACCAAATATGTATAAAGACTCAATATCATTTACAGGAATAGGTTTTGGTTTATCTCCATCCAATTCATAAAAAATTGTATTATCTTTTCGCCTTAAACGCCCGTTTTTAAAAATATAATAGTTTCTTTTCATTCTATCCCCTCTAACAAAAGCAAAGTTCATAATAACTGCATTTTGGGCAGATTTTCATTTTTTCCTGATAAGGAGGCACCTCAAGACTGTTAATGCTTTTAATTTCTTGAATTGACTCTTCCAGTTCATTTCTGGTTTCATCGCTAAGGTATATCTCTTCTTTACTGTGTTCTTCCATATAGTGAATAATTCCGGATACATCTTTTAAACCTTTTTTCTCTAAGTAGTATAAGTAATATAATAGTTGCATTCTTGCTGCTTTTTCCATAGTTTTTGCTATTTTAGTTTCATGTATGACCATTTCTTTACCAATGAAATCAATAACTATAATCCCATCTATTACAATTTCTTTCTTCTCCCTTTCAAAGCTGCTTTCATGGTTTTCTTTACCGATCTCAACACGTATGGAATTCTGCTCCATACTAATGTCATGAGAAAACAGCCATAACTTCCTTTTACAAATATAATAATAATTAATCTCTGTTCCAGTTGTTTTAACATACTCCATAACGAACCTAATCCAGCCCTATAAAATTCGACTCTTTTTGCTTAGGCAATAATCCCAATTCAGACGAATATTCACAGTTTACAATATAAATATCGTTCATTGAATCACGTATTGAATCTTTTACTATTGAATACCTGACTGAGACTAACAAATCATTTGCTTCCACCCACTGGCCTTTTTTTATAAAATCTTCAAATTCCATTCTCATTTCATTCGGGAGAACCAGACAATTTCCCTCTTTTTCGAGAAAATCATCGATCCATTTTCTGCTCAAACCTGCGATAATATTATCTTGAAAATTCATTATGTTTTCATTATACAGCCCTTTTTCAAATTGCTCCTGTTCATCAGGTTCGTAACCATTTTCATAAACCTTATTAGTAATGATCAATAGCACCTTCTCACCCATAGGTCTGCCTTGTCGTTCGGATAATTCCTGAATCGTTTTTTCAACTCTCTCTTTTTTATATAAGTTATTGGTGCTTATCTGGGCATCCATAATATAAATATTAGTTTGCTCATCTATAATTGTCCGCTTTCTAAATACCCTGCCGAACCTTTGAATTAGGGCATCAATTGGTGCAGGTTCAGAAAACATGATATCGTAGTCTATATCCAGGCTAACCTCAATAACCTGGGTTGCAATTACTACCCGGGGCTTGTTATCACTTAATAATGCTTTTTCCCGGTCTCTCCTATCCTTCTTGTTAAACCGGCTATGAAGCAGTATCGGATTATAGAAAGATAGCGTTTGAAATAATTTTTGCGCAGAAGATACATGATTCGCAATGATTAAAACATATTTACCTTCTTCAATATTACTTTCTATCAATTCAATATTATCCAAGAGAGTACCTTTCTTTATTTCTACAATATGCCTTTTCTTGTTTATTATTCTTCTGTCAGAAGAATACTCTTCATCTAAAGTAATCGTATAAGATATGTTCAGTTCTTTTTTAATAATATCCTGCAAAAACGATGGGAATGTAGCAGATATAAAACAACACCTTGCTCCCAACTTTTGAGCAAGTCTTGCTGATGCAATGGTTAAGCCTGCAATAAGTGGCTGATATGCATGTACCTCATCATATATGAAAACCGCTTTAGCAAATTCAATAAAAAGATATTCCCATCCACTTCCTCTAAGCCCCATTCTTAACAACTGATGAGGAGTGCAGACCCTTACTGGATAATAAATCTCTTTAGCCAAAGATGCCTTTATCACCGCTTTTTTCTGTCCATCCAACTTGTCCTGAGTTTCCCCTTGCATATGATATAGGGCAGAAACCGTGTTTGCGTGTAGCATACCGGTCTTATTATCTCCAAATATTTCTTTCAACCTGATATGCATTGCGTTGATCGATGCCTGATAAGGAAGTATGTAAAAGATTCTTGAATTTTCATCTTGGTTTGTTTGAGCCCATAGCAATGCTGCTTCTGTTTTTCCTGAACCTGTGGGCGCGATCAATATGATACTTCCAACGGTTTCTTTGCATTTTTTCTGAAAATGACGAAGTTCATATTCTGTTATGCTAATGATCTTTAGCTCTACTTGACTCACAGGATAAACACCGGCTGACGCAATATGGTCAGCTGCTTTTATAATTCCACGGTAAACAGATGCAAGCCTTCTTTTTTCTAAAGGTATGCATTTGGATTGTTGATAATGAAACCCCTCCTCTATCCATTCCCGGTTAATGATTGAATCAACTTTCTTACAAATATCAGGATGGAATTTCATACCAATAAAATTAAAGAGCCTGTCACATAACTCAAAAAGTGCGTCCTTATTCCTATCAAAACTATCTTTCATTTCTTTGAAGTGATTCTCATTGATAACTGTTTGTTCAATCGGTAATGTATTCTCTTGACTGATATTGTTAATTTCTTTATGATGCGTAATAACGGAAAAAATCTGATCATCATCAAGGCCAAGAGATTTCAGAAAATATGCAGATAATATCTCATGCCTTCGTCCAGCCCAATTGCGATTGTTAATTAATGATATTTGGAATCCTTCAGCGGCTTTACCTATGTCATGAAGCAAAAGAGGTATCTTCAAGACAGCCTTAATAGCTTCCCTTTCAATCCTGTTGAAAGGTAACATATCAATAATGGCCATACCGCAAGTATAGACAAATATACTGTGCTGGTACAGTGTTTCACCATTGCTTTTTGCTAACAGCTCCACTTTCATCCATCTCCAAATTTATGCATATACACTGCACTATTTGTTTCTTTGTCAATGCATTGAAGGGTTATATTCTCAACAAGAACTCCGCCGGGTTTTGGTGGTACAATTTGATACAACTGCACATTTCGAGGTTTTCTTAACACACCTGGAGAATCATTTTCGTAATAATCTGCAAGGCGAATTATCCGACCTCCGAAAGATGCGCATGGAAACGGAATTAATGTTGGTTTCAGATATCCTTTCGTTGTTTCAGTGGTTTCAATAATACGAACCTCGGTGATCCATGCCAAATCCTGCGATCTTCCTAAAACCGGTACACCCACAGGCTTATAAAAATATTCTTCTAAAGCTGTATTGCTGAGATATAAATCAAGCATAGGATGAATATGATATTCTCTTGTAACAATCCCATCCTCCCGATTGGGAATTAAAAACCCTTTATTGTCTGTTTCTAACCGTTTTGTTCTTTCCAAATCCCTACCCTTTGCTTCATATGTATAGCCGTAACCAATCATGGTTTCTTCAGGTTCAACCGGCATACCTTTACAACAGCTTATAAGCCCGACAATGGTTGAATAGGCTGGAACAGGCAATGATACCAGAACCCCGGAATTAATAAACGGGACTTTGAATGTTGCTGTCATTGCCTTGAACTGCACGTGTAATAACTTCATTTTTTCAGCCCCTTGTAATCCAATTCTTTGTCAACAAATTGTCTTACGGCTTCCACAGGTGAACATACAACAATGTTATTATAATCTTCTTCAAATTTGTATATTTCATCTTCATTATGTATATAGCCTTTTCGCAATCCAATATATACATTTCCGATGATTCTGTCTTTGAAATCATTAATAATTTCAAGGAATGAGTCTGTTTTAAATATTAATGTCTTTTCTTCATAAAATAAATGATTAAATATCGCATTCCCGCAGTTTAAAGCAGCTAAGATGATAAATGATGGGGATAACTCGGTTCCAAAAGCAGCCTGTTTAGCCCCACCCCTTAAAACACTCAGCGCACTAAGGAGTTCGGCTGTTCGTTTTTTCCTTGTTTCCTCGAGATTTTCAATTTTATAGATTTTTTTCCTCTTGTCACCTTCTTCTGATATAAGATTTGTCTTAAGCAAATCAGGGATTTTTAATTGATCTAATTCGACCCTATCCCCAATATTGTTGAAAACACCCAGCCGGTTATAATCCAGACAGAAGAATCCCTGCATATTTACAGAATAAAATTTTGTTTCATAAGGCTGAGGAGTTCCTTCTTTTAAGTGAACGAAACCTTTGTCGGTAGTTATCGGCAGTGTTTTAAAGTCTTTCCTAGTAACAGCTGATAAAATTGAAGTCATCAATGGTGATGTTCTGATAAGTGCTTTCACTTTATCTTTATAATTCTCTTCATAATCCACAACACTTCTGTAAAACAATATCTTATTCTTTAAGTTAACTATTTGTATATCATCTACTGAATCACTCTTTTTTAATGCATCCAATTCTTTCTCTGCATCCCTAAGCTTTTTTCCCACATCTTTCTCGATTGAGCGCATATAACCGAAAATGTCGTCCTCGGGGCACAAAACCGGATCCAACTCTCCTGCAATTTTATTGGTATTCCCCTTAGGATTGAAATCAATTGCACGCAGTTCACTAGCTTTCCAGCCATACTCCTCAACCGCAGTATTTCTAAGCCAACGCCTCCACGCCTGAGCCGATACATAGGGTATTTCACCACCAAGAACCTTCATTAATTTAGGTACTGTTGTTGTGTTACTATCTTCACTGCTGTCAATGCCTGCACCATTTAAAAAACTTCCGTCTGCCTGGATTAAAAATGCACCCGTAATGTGACTGAACTCCTTCATGCAAGATCCCTCTCTTT
>JAEZBW010000348.1 GCA_023426765.1 Bacillota bacterium | reverse complement strand
ATGCCCGGCCTCGGGCGCCCGAACGCCGTCCGCGTCGCCTGATCACCAGCGGGGCTGGGGTGATCTCTTGCACCGCTCGCCTCGCTGCAACACGCCGTCAGGAGCGCAAATCCAGCCGCTTCCCGACATGGCGCAACCACGCATCCTCCGAGAAACGGGTGGCGATCTGGCTGCGCGCTCGCGCCGCCATAGCCTGGGCCCCGTCGGGATCGCTGCGCAGCCACCGCAGCCACCGGGCTGCGTCTGCGACGTCCGGTTCCGCCCAGGATTGGTCGGGATGGTGGTAGGGACCGCCGGGATCGGTCGCCGGCACCAGACGGTGGGCGACCAGACCCGCGGTCTCCGGCGTCATGAATTCAAGATTCCCCGACCAGCCGGTCGCCACGACGGGGATTCCGGAAGCCATGGCCTCGGCCAAGGGAAGCCCGAAGCCCTCGCTGCGGTGGAGGGAGAGCAGGACGTCGCCGTCCGCCATCAGCCGGTCCAGTTCGGGCCGGCTCAGCGTGTGATCGATGAGACAAATGTTCGCCCGGCTGGCCACCGCCTCGTGCAGAGCCTCCCGCTGGGCGGGGTAGGCCTCCGTATGATGGGTCTTGACGATGAGCCGGGCGCCCGGGTCGTCGCCGAAAGCTTCCACAAAAGCGTGGATGGCGGCGAGGGGGTTCTTGCGCACGAAGCCGGACCCCATGTTGAACAGGGTTAACACCGTGAAGGGGCGCCTCTCCCCATGCTGCCGGTGAAGCCCCTGGCCCGCGGCGACCGGCACCGCTACGGGATGGGGAATGACCGCCACCGAAAGCCGCGGCGCCGCGCGCCGAAAGGCCTCGGCGTTGAAGGCGCTGGGCACCCAGACCTCGTGCATGAACCCGCAGGCCGCGCGCCAAGCCGGCGGCAGGTCGGGCAGTTCCCACGCGCAATAGCCGATGATCCTCTTGCCGCCCACCAGGCGCCGGCCCAGCATGGCCAGGGTGACCGGCACCAGGGGGGCGTTCATGTGCAGGATCAGGGTTCCGGGGCCACGCCAGCCGCGGGCGTCCGCGTAGGCGACCGGCCCGTACGGATCGCCGCCCAGGAACCAGCGGCCGATGTCGATGCCGCCGGTGACCGCCCCGGCGGCCTGCAACCCCCGCAGGCAATGCCTCGCCCCCTCGCCGATGCCGCTCGCCGTACCGAGGGGACCGACCACGATGAAGGGCGGGGATGCCGGCTCTCCGGTGGGAAGGCGGGACGACGGCCGCGGGGCCAGCAGCGCCGCCGTCCTGTGCAGCAGGAACCGGCGCAGGGCCGGCGGTATCAACCGCCAGGCGGCGTGGGCGGGGCTTCGCATGATGCGCTGTTTTTCCAAGAGGCTCCGCGGAACGGATCAGGTGTGTTCCCGCTCCGCGGTCAGGCGGTCGATGAAGCAGGCGACGGTCGCGGCGGCTTTGGACCAGACGCAGGTGGAATGCTGTATCCCGCCTTGGACGCACCGCTCGTACAGGGCAACGTCCTGGAGCATCCGGCGGACCGATCCGGCCAGGGCTTCCGCCGAGACCTGCTCGGCGACCAGCCCGGTCTCCCCATGGATCACCTGCTCGACCAGCCCGCCCACCGGTGTGACCACCACGGGAATGCCGCAGGACTGGGCCACGGCGATGACGCCCGACTGGCTGGCCTCCCGGTAGGGAAGAACCACCAGATCCGCCGTGGCCATGATGGCCGGGATCTCGTCTTCCGGAATGTAGCGGTTGTCGAGCGTGATGTCGGGAAGCGTGGCCATGCGGTCCACATAGGGCGACACATTGCCACTGCCGTGGATCGACAGGGTCAGATCCGGGTAATCCCGCCGCAGCGCGGAAAAAGCCTCCAGCAGCAGATCGATTCCCTTGTATTCCAGTATCCGCCCGAAGAAGACCAGACGCCGGGGCGGACGCCCGTCGAGCGGCGGCCGGGACAGCCGCCCGTTCAGAAGCGGCCCGAGAGGGGCGGTGATGACCGCGTCCTGCCGCAGGGCGTGGCGGGTGCACAGAACGTTCCGGACATGCTGGCTGAGCGTGACCACACCGTCGGACCGACCGATCTCATGGTCGAGCCAACGCTGGTAGGGCGCGAACTGCTCGCCCGGATGCAGCTTGGCGTCATGGACCGTGACCACATAGGTCAGGTTGCGGCGGCGGATCAGGTCGAGGAACAGGGGATTCCACAAATGCGGCATGGTGCACAGGACCGCGTCCACCCCCTGCTCGTCGATGAAGCGGGCGAAGTCCCGCCGCAGCCGGGGCAGGCGGACCAGGGCCCTCAGGGCGCTGCCGACATCGGTGTAGGTGTCGACGCCCAGGGACGGCACCCCCAATGACAGGAAACGCTCATACAGATCCGACTGCCGGGACAACGACAGGCAGAGATCGAACTCATCCCGCTCCCGCAGGGCCTGGACCATTTCATAGCAGTACTGGACGCCGCCCCCACGCCGCCCCCAATACCAGACCAGCAGTTTCCGACGACGCCCGGACCTGGGCGAAGCCGTTGGAGAAGCGGGGTTGATCATCAGATTGTCACGCCAGAGCAGAAGGTGAGTTATTCAATAAAAACTTTGACGCTTATTACGAACTTCGGAGTCTCTTCGCAAACGCCCGTACCGCCGAATCATCCCCGCCCGAACAAAACCGGCCCGCACGGTCCTGGACAGTTCCCGAAGCCCGTATGTCTTCGCCAGCCCGATCCGGCAAGTATCATTCCTTCAGCAATTGCACGACACACATTGCGCTGCTGAAACCGGCCTTCGTCAACCATGACCAAAGCCTAAGCGCCCATCGGAAGTGCTGTCAATCGATG
>JAEZBW010000347.1 GCA_023426765.1 Bacillota bacterium | reverse complement strand
ATGCCCGGCCTGCCCCCGGCCCAACCGTCGCACGCTTGACTGAAGAAAACGACCTTCAAGCGGTCGCTGATGGGGTGGCTCGCTTTGAGCGAGAAGTGCCCAAGATTTTTGGCGAGTGGAAGTCAATTGTCAGCGAAACCAACGGGCGCGGGCAGAAAGCGGTGCTGTGGGGCTCCGGGTCAAAGGGTGTGGCCTTCCTCACCACGCTGGGCATGTGCGACGATATCCAATACACCGTCGACATCAACCCCAACAAACACGGCACGTATATGGCAAGCACCGGCCAGCAGGTTGTCTCCCCCGACTTCCTGGAGACCTACCGCCCCGACCTGGTGATCCTGATGAACCCGCTTTACCACGATGAGGTGCAGGAAGATTTGCACAAGCGCGGGCTTTCCCCACGCATTCTCAGCGTTGGGAGCTAGCGAATGCAGTTTTTACAGGAGCTACGCCAAACGCTGTTCGATCTGCGGAAACGTGCTTTCGGTGGCAGACGCAAGCGCCAACCGTTTTTGATCACACCAGGGCTTCCAGAAAGCCTGCCGCGAGAAACAATCGAATCGCTGTGCAAGGAGCACTTTGGCGGCACGCCGCGGTCGTTCCGCCAGCAGCACCTTTCCGGATGGAAGAGCTCTGGAGCCTATCGAATCTTCGCAGAGCTCGAGGCCGGCAAGGAAGTCAGCCTGATCTATAAAATCGCCATCTACAACACCGAGGACATCCCAGCCCTCTCTGGTCTGCCGGTACAGCCAGGCCCTGCTGAATTCACCATCCTCAGCCACGCTGACGGCCCGTTGGCCCAATACCTGCCCACCGTTTACCTGGCAGAAGCAGTTGAGCCCGGCAAGTTGTACCGCTACATCATGGAAGACCTGGGCGTGCATTATTACCGGGCGGTCGACGAAGAGCGGCCCAAAGCCGCGGCGCTGTTCCCCGCCTTTCATGATGCCATGCTCTGCTGGGATGTACTACAAGATTCCGGATTGATCCATTATGGCCGTGATTTTTCCACCGCGCTGCAGGTGTATGCCCTGCCCCGTTTCGAACAATACGCCGCGGCGCATAATGATGATCTTGCGATCCGCGAGCTGCTGAATAACTGGTCCGCTATTGCCCGCATTCACCTGGACGAGGCATTCTTTCAAGTCGGCCCGCACAGCCTGATCCACGGCGACCCCAACTACTCCAACGTCTATCTTCACAAAGAAAACACGCAAAAAATGAAGCTGGTCGATTGGGAGTGGGCCGGGTATGGAACGCCCTATGCCGACCTGGTCTCCTTCCTGAAAGGCGCCCCCTCGCACCTGGAGCGTTTGACTGTCGATCAAATGGCGGCGCACCTGAATCAGCCCGCCGCAGAGGCCCACCGGCTTTTTGCCTGGTGTCAAATGGAACGAGGTATTCTCGACGCGGCGTTCTTATCGGTGCAGGCGCTCAACACGGAACACCAGACCCGGTTCAGCCTGCACAGCGCCGTAACATCCTCCGCACGACTTGCCATCCGGGCATACCAGCAGCTTCGATAGCACGCAAGGGCCCAACAATAAGGAAGCTCATGGAAGAACAAGTCCAACTCCAAGAACAGAACAATACCGCGTATGCCTGCCCAATCTGCGATTCCTCCGATCTTCAGCAGGTAGTCGACATTCCGCGCATCCCCGTGCTGGCAAACGTGCTGTGGAACAGCCGCGAAGAAGCCCTGGCAGCACGCCGCGGCGATGTGACTCTAGTGTTCTGCTCCGCGTGCGGGCACGTCTTCAACCAGGCATTCGAGCCAGCATTAATGGAGTATGATGTGCAGTACGAGAACTCGCTGCACTTCTCGCCGCGCTTCCAGGAATACGCCAACTGGCTGGCCCGCTATCTGATCAATCACCACGACCTGCGCGGGAAAACCATTGTGGAAGTGGGCAGCGGCAAAGGCGAATTCCTGCGACTGATCTGCGACCTGGGCGGCAACGTTGGCATGGGGTTTGATCCCAGCTACGCGCCAACCCCCGAGGAGCGCCATACCGCCATTTCGTTTTTTCGTGAGCCGTTTACCGAGCACCACGTCGAATACCCGGCGGACCTGATCCTTTCACGTCACGTACTGGAGCATCTCGACCAGCCCACCAGTTTTGTACAGACCCTGCGCCGTGCCGTAAAGGACAACAAGCGCACCATCGTCTACACTGAAGTTCCCAACCTGGGTTATATCCTTCGTGACACTGCCATTTGGGACGTGATCTACGAGCATTATTCGTACTTTGGCGCAAGCTCGCTGGCGGCGCTGTTCACCCGTTCTGGGTTCAACATTCTCAACATGCAGGAAGCCTACGAAGGCCAGTTCCTGTTCCTGGAGGCGATTGCCCGCGACGCCACCCGCCCTGCCCCCAATATCCCCTACAACCAATCGGTAGAGGCACTTCAGGCCCAGGTAGAGCGGTTTGGCGAGCGTTCGCGTGAAAAGATCGACCGCTGGCGCGACACCCTGGCGCAGATGGCAGCGGATGGAAAACGCGTGGTTGTTTGGGGTGCGGGCTCCAAAGGCATCAGCTTCCTCAACTATACGCAAGCCAGTGACGCCGTGCAGTACATCATCGACATCAACCCGCGCAAGCGCAATAAGTTTGTCACCGGTGCGGGCCAGCAGATCGTGCCGCCCGACTTTCTCACGGAATACCGCCCTGACGTGGTGATACTGATGAATGCCATTTACCGCGCCGAGGTGCAGGGCATGCTCGAGTCTTTGGGGCTCACCGGCGTTGAATTCCTCGCAGCCTGAGCGCGCATGAACAATAAGCCCATTCGCATTCTCATTGCCCACTACCAGTCCACCATCATCTCGGGCGCGGAAAACTCGATCGCCGACTTTGTAGACCAGGTGGACAAACGCTTTCAAATCACCATGCTGGTGCCGCGCGAAGGCAACCTGGCAGCCTTTTACCGCAAACGCGGGTTCGAGGTGTGGGTGCGCTCGGTAGAAACGCCCCGGCGCATGTTCCCAGGTTTACACGAAGTCCAATCCTGGTTATTTGCTTCGGCGCTCAAGAAGCGCGGTTTCGATGCGGTGCTGTGCAATACCTTCCCTGCCGCCAGCCGGATGGGCACAGCCTGCCGCATGGCGGGCATCCCCCACGCCATCTATATGCGCGATTACATCCCCGTCAGCCCGCTGCACGCGAAGATTCTCTCGCGCGCCGAGGTCATCTATGCCATCTCTCGCGATGTTCAGAAGCACACTGCGCAGATGGTGAACCCCGACAGGGTGAAGCTGGCGTACAACTATATCCACCCTGACCCGATCCTTGACCGCTACGAGGCGCACATGGCTTCTGGGGAGCGGCGGATGCCTTACGGCCCGGAGCACCCGGTGATCGGCCTGGTTGGGCGGATCACGCCGTACAAGCAGCCCGAGCTGTTCTTGCGCGCGATAC
>JAEZBW010000318.1 GCA_023426765.1 Bacillota bacterium | reverse complement strand
CTCTGTTCTGGTTACCCAGGCTACAGTGTTCAGTAAAGTTCTTTCTGTCGGAGAGTGGATTGATGTTCCTTGAACCCCGGCACTCGGTTATTCCAGCATTAAAAGCAGCAAGCCTGTATGATTTCAGGCTTGCTGCCTGCTATTATACTGCTTATACATTCAGCAATTGACGAACAATTTCGGTGATTTTCTCCTGTGCGGCATCCAAAGGTGCTTTTACCGAAAAGCTTTTATCTCTGGCGACGATTTCACAACAGTCTTCTTTCATATTCCGTGGGCTGACGATGACGCGAACCGGAATGCCCAGTAAGTCGGCATCTGAAAACATAACGCCTGCAGTGACAGACCTGTCGTCATAAATCACTTCAATTCCGTTTGCTTCAAGCTGAGCATACAATTTATCGGCATACTCCTTAATCTCTGCGTCATCCGGGCGAACAGCACATAAATGCACCTGCCATGGCGCAATGGATATTGGCCAGATGGGGCCATAATCATCATGATGAGCTTCACATACCGAAGCCGCGAGTCTGCCCACTCCAATGCCATAACATCCCATAACAGGGTAATGAGCATTACCATCGGTATCAAGATATTGCATATCCATTGACTTCGTATATTTCGTTCCAAGCTGGAAGATGTTCCCCACTTCTATTCCCCGCGATATGGAGATGGAAGGTTTGCCGCATTTCGGGCATATGCCCCCTTCCGTGATCTTTGCAAAGTCATGGTATTCAACCAACCCTAAATCCCTGGCAATATCCAGTCCGGTATAATGATACTCTGCTGTGTTGCCGCCGCAGGTAAGATTGTTTGCGTTTTTAAGAGATTTATCAAATAGAACCGTATAATTGCCGTTGAGATCATATGGGCCTATAAACCCGGCATTCAAACCGCTTTCCTCCGTAATCTCCGCAGGGTGGATTTCATATCCGAGGAAATTCGTAAGTTTTGTTTCATTGGCGTCAAGATCGCCGCGAATAAACAGTACAATATAGCTGTCATCCGCATTCTTTTGATATACCACAGCTTTGCAGCATTTTTCGGCTGTTGTTCCCAAAAATGCACTGACCTCCTCGATAGTATGCATACCCGGCGTATGAACGAGTTCAAGTGGATTTGATATTGCATCGCATTCATTATGAACAATGCTTTCAGCCGCTTCCATGTTGGCCCGGTAACCACAATCGCTGCATAGCGCGATAGAATCTTCACCAACAGGTGTTAACAGCATAAATTCATGCGATATTTTTCCGCCCATCATCCCGGAATCAGAGGCTACGGAAATCACATCCGGGATCCCGGCACGTTTAAATATCCTTTCATAGGCTTTAAAGCAGCGGTCATAATACTGTTCCAGGTCTTCCTGCGAGGTATGGAAAGAGTATGCGTCCTTCATGGTGAATTCCCGCACCCGGATCAGTCCGCCCCTTGGACGCGCTTCGTCCCGAAATTTTGTTTGGATTTGATAGATCATAAACGGATATCTCGTATAACTGTTTGCATACTCCCGCACCAGGTGGACAGCTGCTTCCTCATGTGTCATTCCTAAAATAAGCGGGTTTTTGTTGCGGTCGAATAAACGAACCAATTCATTCCCAACGCTCTCATATCTCCCTGATTCCTGCCACAATGACGCAGGAAGAACCACTGGGAACTGAACCTCCTGCCCGTCAATGGCGTCCATCTCCTCACGGATGATCTGCTCGATTTTTCGCGCAATCCTGCGCAGCGGCATGAAGGATGAAAAGATACCATTCGCGACCAGCTTCATATAACCGCCGCGCAGCATCAGCGCATGGCTGTCGATGACACAGTCCGAAGGCCTTTCTTTAAATCTGCTGCCCACAAGCTTTTCAAATTTCATTTTCAACACCTCTCTTTTTTCATTCAATGAAAAAGCCCCAAACCGATAAAATATCAGTTTAGGGCGAACAATCCATGTCCGTGGTACCACCTAAATTCGGAAAACAACTTCCACACTTTCAGTACGAAGCCATATGGCTTGATACATCTCTCGATAATGGGAGAACCCAGTGAGCTTTAATAGATCATTTTCGATTTTTCAGCACACAGCTTAAAGATGGGTTGGGCATTCGCATATGAAGGGCTTTCACCAGCCGCCTTCTCTCTGAAATATCCAAAATGCCTACTATTTCTTATCATCGCTTTTTCATATCAAATTAGAACTCATTATAGTACACACAACTGTGTAAGTCAAGATTTTACAGGAAGCCGGCAGTTTGCCTAAACCCCATGTTACCGAGCGCGTATAGTACTTCCCTTTTTATGTATCAGGGGGAAGAACCCGGGCTATTCATGATTCAAATGGAATTCCGGTTAAATATACCACCCATATTGATGGGTAGCCTTATATAATGCAATAACATTTTCAGTTGGCGTGTTGTCCTGAATTGAATGAGTGGGCGACATACTATATCCTCCACCCGGCATCATAACCTCCAAGGTGTTTTTAACATTTTCAGTTACTTCAGATTCGGTACCGAATGAAAGTGGCCCTGCCGTAGAAATGCACCCATGAAAAGCCAATTTGCTGCCATATGTTGACTTTAAATACTCAGGAGACATGTTTGCTGCTTCCGGCTGAAGTGTATCGACGACATCGATTCCCATTTCAGCCATATCATCAAATGCCCAACTACTGGAGCCGCATGAGTGGATCATTACCGGAAGCCCATAAGATTTTGCCAGGTCAATGAATCGCTGGTGTCGGGGTTTTATGATTTCCCTATAGGCGGACAGGCTTATCAGGGGCCCCCTCTGCGTACCCAAATCTTCTCCCATCCACACAAAAGTAAAGTTGCCGTCAGATGCTTCCAAAGCTCTTTGCATGATACTCAATTGGACTTCAATCTTCCGATCAATGAACCGCATGAGTGCGTCATCCGGATCAGCCATGGCAATATAAACTCTCTCCGTCCCAAAGAGCATTCCCATGCCGTTCATGATGTCTGCAAGCCCGGCATCTCCATAAAACAGAGCATAGTTTCCATATCTTTTGCAATTTTCATATACCAGCTTATAATTAAAATCATCCGGATTCGGGAGAGGCCACCGTTCGACAGCTTCCATTTCAGCATCTTTCAGCGGAAAATCGCAGTAGTCCCAGTATCCTCCACTCTGATGTTCAATCCATCTGCAGCGTGTTCCCCAAAGTTTGTGCACCGCCCTGTCCGGAACTTGCGGGTGAATCTCAGGCCCCGTATAGGAGGGTTCTATACCCAAAAAATCAACCCCCAGTTCATTCATTAAACCAAGATTGTCATCCGCTTTAAGTCCGAAATATTTTTTAAGCCTTGTATCGATACCTGGATTCGCCAAATAATTCACTGGCACGCGATCCGCTTCGTGGCGGTTAAATGCCATCCGGACTCGTTCTCTGGACGTCATTTCTTCTTTTTTTGCATTTCTTACTAAAGACATGATGAAATCTCCCCCCTTAATACAGATCATGATACCTGACAAATATTACTCAATTTCGTTTATATAAAGGTGAGTAACATATTAAGTCAATTTTACCAGTTAAATTTCCGACTTGTAACTTGACAAATCAATAAAAATGCTTACTTTTGTTACTATCTATGGAGGTGTACTATAAACGAACGCAAAAATTTTTCCGAAAGGTTGAAGATTCCTTTTAAAGGATGTGTCTTTCAACAAAAAAGGGTGAAGTAATAGCGGGAAAGCACTTTTAAAATCTTCGAAAACGTAAGAAAGCCCTTCTTCAAGGGCTTCCCATTATAGTAATAGTTATGGTTAGTTTCGGTGCCGTTCATGATAGTCTTTCAACGGCAATTCTGCTATTTATCCTGGAGCGCGGCTACACCGGGAAGGACTTTGCCTTCTACCAACTCCAGTGAGGCACCTCCACCTGTTGATATATGCGACATTTTATCGGCAAGTCCGGCCTTGTTGACGGCGGAAACACTGTCACCCCCGCCAATAACAGTACACGCATCGGTTAAGTCTGCAACAGACTGTGCCAATGCGAAGGTACCTTTAGCAAAATTCGGCATTTCAAAAACTCCGACAGGCCCGTTCCAGAAAACCGTTCTGGCAGAGGAGAGTGCCTTGTTGAATATCTCTATTGACTTTGGCCCTATATCGAAGCCTTTCCAACCGTCCGGAATATTTACATCGCCGGTAACTTCCGTAGCGGCATCGGGGCTCATTTCTTTGGCAATTACATGGTCTACCGGAAGATAGATGTTCACCCCTTTGGATGTCGCTTTATTGATGATAGACACAGCCGTATCGAGCATGTCGTCTTCTACCAGGGAAGCTCCCGTAGGAACTCCTTTAGCCTTTAAGAAGGTATAAGCCATGGAGCCGCCGATGATCAGTGCATCCGCCTTGTTTAAAAGGCTTTCGAGAACTGCCAGCTTGGATGAAACCTTAGCGCCGCCGATGATGGCTATAAAGGGTTTGGCCGCGTCATTAACGACTTTTTCCTGAAGGTACATCAGCTCTTTTTCCATTAAAAATCCTGCAACTGCGGGAAGATATTTGGCAATGGTCTCGGTTGATGCATGCGCTCTATGGGCGGTTCCAAAGGCATCATTGACATAAATGTCGGCATAGGATGCAAGTTCCTTCGCCATTCTCTCCCGATCAGAAGCTTCTTTACTGGTTTCTTCCTTGTGAAAGCGGGTATTCTCCAGCATGAGAATTTCGTTGTTTCCCAGGACCTCCGCTTTGGCTTTGGCCTCCTCACCCAGACAATCAGATGCAAATTGAACAGGTTTACCCAACAATTTGGAAAGATACTCCGCTACAGGGGCCAGCTTGTGTTTTCCAGCCATGTATTTCGCTTCATCAAAGGCCTTTCCCGCGGCTTCTGCTTTCTCCCTGGCCTTTTGTCCGTCTTTTTTAGGATCGCCGAGATGACTCATGAGGATGAGCCCGTTGATGTTTTGATCCAGAATGTACTGAATTGTGGGCAAAGCCGCCCTGATGCGGGTATCATCCTGTACAACCCCATCCTTCATGGGGACGTTGAAATCCACCCGCATGATAACCTTTTTACCTGTTAAAATGATGTCTCTAACCGTTTTTTTCGATATGCCCATAAATACCCTCCTCGTTTATGATTGTACGTCTTACCGAAAGTACAATTTTTCACTCTACTGAAAATAATCTCAGCAACCGACTGAGCCAGTATTTGGTACAATAATACCAGAAAACGTGGGCTTTCAGCAAGATACTGTGATGAAAATGATAAGTTATTCTATAAAGATCGTATTGGTTTGTTTGATAATGCTCCAGGACGGACTTCATCAGAAAACATCCTGAGATATCACTTTTTTATGAAAAGGTTGAAAGCCCTATTAATCTATAACAATTTTATCGATTATTCCATCCAGCATTAAACCAATTGCATAAGCCTGTTCTTCGGGATTGCCCATTTGCATGTTTGTGAAACATCGATAGAGAACCTGGAATATCATGGATGCAATCTTGACTTCGCAAGCAAAGTGTACTCCATGATCATACAAAGATTGGGCGGCATCCACATTCTGCTGGAAAAATATCATCATCCGCTCCTTGGACACTTTTCGGGCAATTATATCCATTGTTGCAGTATCAATATGCGAAAGGATTGGAAACTGCATCATTAATTTTGTCATTTGGCTAAACACTTGCCTCACACGGGCCTTTCCGGATAAATCAGTGTTGCTGTCCAGGAGTTTATCCAGTTCGATAAAAATTGTTTTCTGAATGCCCTGTACAATATCCAGATATAAATATTCTTTGCTTTCGTAAAAGGTATAGAATGTGGCTTTTGCGATATTCACAGTCTTTACAAGCTCGTCAATCGTCACCTTTTTCAGCCCGTGAACGACAAACAGCCTTTCCCCCTCAACCAAAAGCTTCTGTTGGATATTCTCTTTCTCGTTATCACTAAAGCGCGGCATAATCTCACCCCTTGTAAGCAATCTCTAAACAACCTGGTAAACCTTGGCGACAGAAGTTAGTGGGTATTTTACTTTTTGATCCATAGGTGTCATTGTGTCCATCATATCGGCTCACTTTCAAAGTAAATATGTAGAATTTGGCTTCGGTTTCTTGTATCCGGAAAAACATTCATGAAGCGTAAGAACAGAGATTGGCGTTCTTTTAGTAAATCGCCCGTACTCCATGAACGCACAAGCCGAATACCTGGATTTAAACCTTCAATGTCCCCTGCTTTATCAAGCCCCCATTGGAAACTGCTGCTGATGCCCTTTCCCACAAAATAGCTGTGAACCACATCACAAAACATGTGCGCGCCAGGAAACCGGCTGGACAGTATATGAAGAATCTGCTTCACATCTTGTTCAGGAAAGTACTGTAACAGGACATTCTCCTTGTCAGCAGAGATGCAAAAATAAGACAACATAACTGTCAGGGTGTGGTTGTAAAGGACGAAGAACCACCAACGTCCTTTAAAGTTTGATATAATATCAAACGAAA
>JAEZBW010000301.1 GCA_023426765.1 Bacillota bacterium | reverse complement strand
GGCCTGTCCATCTCGCAAAACATCAGCAGAGAACAGTTGGCCGCAATGCTTAAATTTTTAATTCTTTGAGTTGATGGGGAAGTTCCATTTTCGCCGCTGGGACGGTTCTATTTAACCCGGGCTGATTGCAAGTAAAAGCTTGCTGCTCGTCCATACAATCCGGCTGGTCACAAGTTAAGCTTGCTGCTCGCCCATGCATCCTGGGTGTTGTGGTTTTGCTTGCATAAAACCTGTTGTTGCAATATGATATATGTAAAAAGTTGTATTTATTCATTGACGGTTTTTGATTGGCAGTCTTATTTTCAAAATCCAGGTTACCGGGCAGGCCGGTGAGGGAGGAGTATTATGGGACTTCGGGTGCGAAAAAGCATACAGATTTGTAAGGGTGTCCGCTTGAATTTCGGAACCTCGGGCGCCAGCGTAAGCTTTGGAACCAAAGGGCTGAGGCACACCATTCATACCAGCGGCAGAAGAACAACATCGGTTGGTATTCCCGGAACGGGGATCTCCTATGTGAAAACGCATGGAACCAAGAAGAAGCCGGCCGGAGCAAAAACGACCGGAACAAAACCGGCACAAAGCCGTCAGGCCGGCCATGCGGGTAACGGAAATGACTCGGTAAAACTACAGGAATACAACAATTTGCTCGAAACCCTTACAAGCATTCATAAAACCTGTGATGACCCCATAGACTGGGATGCTTTAAAAACCAGTACAGCACCCTTTGCCCCCGGTACCGTCGGCCCTCGCCAGGCAGCGGCATTACAGCAATTGAATGCTTATAAACCCGGCTTTTTTGAACGGTTGTCCTCCGGGGATAAGAGAAAAGAGCTTGAAAAAGCGGTGGAGCAGGCAGCAGCCGAGGACGCTGAAGATTACGAGAATTGGAGTAAGCTGGTGGGCCTTGCCGACCGGGTTCTTAACGGTGACCTGGATGCCTATATGGATGTCATTGAACAGATGAACCCATTGGACGATCTGATTGATTTTGGCACTGACTTTGAATTCGGAGCAGACAATGCCGGTGCCATAGAGGTTGAATTCAAGGTTAAAACCGATTCGGTTGTGCCGCAATATACGCTAAGCCTCACAAAAACCGAAAAGTTATCGCAAAAGGAAATGACCAAATCAGCATACTATGATCTCGTACAGGATTTTGTATGCAGCTGTTCCATACGAATTGCCAGAGACCTCTTTGCGCTGCTGCCCGTCAAAACGGTTGTGGTACATGCCGTGGAAAACGGAATCAACACCCAGACCGGACGGCAGGAGGAAATGACCGTTCTGTCGGTGCTCTTTGAAAGAGATATTTTGAACGGGTTGAACCTGGAACATATTGACCCATCCGATGCAATGAATAACTTCCTGCACAATATGAAGTTCCAGAAAACAACCGGATTCAAGCCTGTAGACAGGGTTGAGAATTATTAAACAGGGCGGATTTGTACTGGGATTGTAAGGGAATGAATACGCTATCCTGTTGTTGACAACTTAACAGGAGGGCTCTATAACGAGGCCCGATATCCCCCATTGCACTGATGAAAAGAGTGGGTGTTTTGTTTGGAAACCGTACCGAGCTTTGGTGGGATCATCCGGTGATCTCCAGCTTTGAATGGAAGCGCGTGGTTTGGGATATCCCAAAGGAGCAATTTGTCAAACAGAGAGACAGGGTGGTGGAAATGCTGGATATTGGCGGAATTCTGCATACCTTCGCCCGGGAATTAAGCCTGGGCCAGAGAATGCGGGCAGATGTGGGCACAGATATCCGCCACAGAAGGTGTTGAGGACATTGAATTCAAAAAGGCACCAATCGAGCAGGTCATTGCAGAGCTGTACTCCAACTGGAAGGCGCAGGGGATATAAGGTCACGGAGGAGATCTTCCTGCTTTTACAATCCGAAATCGGGATGGGCTGGCTGCATTTGTTAAGTGCTAAAAAAATGAAGACATAGCCAGGTGGTTCCCAATGATAATTCAATACAGCAAATACAAGCAGCAAACACGTCTACAGGAAAAAAGCCGGTGCAAACCGGCTTTGATTCTTTGCAAACACATTTTATTTGGATGCAGCGTTTTTGGCGTGGCATCTCTTGCAAACCTTGATTCTTTTACCGTCGCCGGAGTTCACCTCATATAAAAGCTTAATGCCGGTAGCGTTACAGATCGGACAGGTTCCTCTGCCATGAGCGGGCAGGTTCAGCAATGTTTTACCGCGATGTGCTTTTGAAGCCATTTATACATACCTCACTTTACAATATATTGGGCTGTTTTTTTCTTCATCAGGAATATCGGATAAAATTCTCCCGCTTCCTGCAGGAAGAAAAATATTCCGCAGATAAAGATAGAATAGCATAATTTTTAAATAAAAGAAACAACTAAAATCCATTATATTCATTTTTTCCATCCGCCGCACGGAAATTAATGGTATAATGAAACTACCCAATTCCGGCAGGAGAGATTTTATGAAAATTAACAGATTACTTGAGATCGCAATCATTCTGCTGAACCGAAAGTCGGTTACCGCAAGGGAACTGGCCGATCGCTTCGAGGTTTCCACCCGAACCATCTACCGGGATCTGGATGTTTTGTCCACCGCCGGGGTTCCGGTATATACCAACAAGGGGAACGGCGGCGGGATTTCCCTTATGGAGGATTATTCACTGAACAAAACGCTGTTGTCCGAGATGGAGAGCGAAAGCCTTGTGCTTGCACTGAAGACGCTTCAAGCTACAAAATATCCGGAAATCGATATGGTTCTGGATAAAATCGGCGGGCTTTTTAAGAACACGGACGCCACAGACTGGGTGGATATCGATCTTTCGCCATGGGGAAGTCACCCCAATGAATGCAACAAGTTTGCCGACATTAAAAGAGCCATTCTGAAGCGCCAGGTTATTTCCTTCTGCTATATCAACTCCAATGGGGAAAGAAGCCTGCGGAGCATGGAGCCCATGCGGCTGATCTTCAAGGGGCTGGCCTGGTACTTGTGGGGATACTGCAGGGTAAAAAAGGCTTTCAGGGTTTTCCGCATTTCCCGGATGAAAGACCTTCAGCTTTGCACCGAAACCTTTCAGCGGCGTAAGCAGGATCTTCCTGTAATTGATGAAAATACCAACGTTTCAGCCCGTTCCATGCAATTGAGGCTGAAATTCCATCCTGAGGTTTTATACAGGGTATATGATGACTTTGATGATGCTATGATTGAAAAGAAAGAAGATGGTTCCTGTGAACTGTCGGTGACATTTCCGGTGGACGAGTGGGTATACGGATTTATACTCTCCTTTGGCGAGCATGTTGAGGTGCTTGAACCCGAACACATCCGTCTGACGATTCTGAACAAGCTGAAAAAAGCTTTTGAAAATTATCGGAATTAATTTCAATATGACATGCTCCTGTCATATTTTGAGCGATATACTGTTGCCATCAAAACAAAAAAGGAGATGAGAGGATGGCAACCAACGAAATGAAATTCTGCCAAAGCTGCGCAATGCCCATGGAAAACAGCGAAATATATGGAACGAACGTGGATGGCAGCAAGAATGAAGACTACTGCCAGTACTGCTATCAAAACGGCGCATTTACGAGCGAGCAAACCATGGATGAAATGATCGAAACCTGCATTCCCTTTGTATCGAAGGGAGATCCCTATCCTGATGAGGAATCAGCCAGGAAGGCCATGCAGGAATTCTTCCCGCAGCTAAAAAGATGGAAGCAACAAACGGCCTAAGGCAGCAAGAAACAGGATTAGCTGGATGTAATAGAGTTGTTTTCACCACTGCCGGGGGCAGGATCAGGTTCATCATTTCTGCCCCCATACCCATCTTAATAGGAGTTTATAACGAGGCTCGATGTCCCCCACCTCTACAGGTGGCGTTACCTTAATCAGGCGGCGAGCATATCTCCCGCCTCGATATAAGAACCTTGCCGCTCTGGCGGCAAGAACCTTGTTGCTGTGTGATGGTTTTGCTAAAGCAAAACCTGCTGTTGCAATAACGGTGTGTTGCGATTGCAAGCAATCGCTTCCGTTGTTATAACCCCGGAGAATAAGGACAGAGCATTGCATAACGATTCTTAGATAAAAAGGGAGGCGTCTACAATGATCGAATTATCGGAAGCCGCGGTTCTGGCCCAACAACTCAATGACACCATAAAGGGGAAAAGGATCACCAATGTGATTGCCAATGCGAGCCCGCATAAATTTGCATGGTTTTGCGGTGATCCGCAGAATTATCACGAGATGCTATCCGGCAGGACAATTGGCCAGGCGATTACCTTTGGCGGTATGATTGAAATTGCTGTAGACGGGTTCGCCCTGGAGTTTGCCGAAGGGGTGGGTTTGAGGTTTCATGATGTGAATGAGAAACGTCCGCAGAAACACCAGCTCTTAGTCGAGTTTGACGATGAATCGGCCCTGACGGCCACCGTTCAGATGTACGGCGGCTTATGGTGCTTCAAAGAGGGAGAATTTGAAAACCCCTATTATCTTGGATCAAAAATAAAACCGTCACCATTATCCTCCGAGTTTAATGAAAATTATTTCAACAGCATCATCAGCGCACCAGGTGCGGAGAAGCTCAGCGCAAAAGCCTTGCTTGCCACCGAGCAGCGCATCCCCGGCCTTGGGAACGGCGTTTTACAGGATATTTTGTATAATACCGGGATCCATCCGAAGAAAAAGGTCAGAGAGTTTTCCGAAACAGATAAGGAAAAGCTGTTTCAATCCATTAAGAGTACTTTGGCAGAAATGGTTTTCCAGGGAGGCAGAGATACCGAAAATGACCTGTTCGGATGCCCCGGAGGATATAAAACGAAACTCAGTAAAAAGACCATGGACAAACCATGTCCGGTTTGCGGTATGAATATTGTTAAGGAAGCCTATATGGGCGGCAGCATCTACTATTGCACGGGATGTCAGAAGCAGTGATAAGATCCTGTTCAATAAACCCAAAGACCCAATATGAAATTCCTATACAAGCAAAATAAACACTCCCGCAAGCACAAAAAGAGTTCCATTGCTTGCGGGGTGTAAGAAATAATTATAGTCATTCTTTACATTGACAATGATTGGAATTCCTCATATAATGAATCAGGAGATTGCGTTTTGCGATCATCCACACCTGAAATTAAAACGGAAGGAGTGTTGTTCGTGTCCAATAGGTTAAAAAAGGTGGTTCTTCATAACTGAATATTTGGTACTGGAATATGCAAAGCTGTTTAAGGGTTGGCGCAAGGCGAAACCCTGAACCGGGACATTTGGTATTCCGGTGCGCAGCAAAGCAACCAGGCTGAAGAAACCATTTTGCACAGCAACACAAATAAGGTCAAAATAACAGCACGCGGGTCGCGTGCTTTTTTGTTGCTTAAAACTAAGGCGTGAGAATGAACCATGTGTTGTCCATAGATTTACAGGAAAAGGGGAGATGGAATGATGAAGAAGAAAAAAACCGCGCTTGATCTGATGAAAACGATTCGGAATGAATGGAACATCAACCCCAGAACAAGAGTGCAGGAGAATGAATTGAAGAATAAAAAGAAAAGACGGCAGGATGAGCAGAAAATGGTGAAGGAAGGCCTGAACAGATGATCGGGTTGGAAATGAATGGAATGTGGGTTTAGGGCAGGAGTTAAAAGAAAGGGAATGGGATGAGCGCCTTCAGCAGGAGTTAAAGGAACACAAGGAAAACGGACTTCACCTGGCGGAGATCAGAACCGGAAACGGACAGTCACCTGGAGTTAACAACATTGGGAAGCACAGGTGTACCCATGGGAAAGAAAACGACGAAATAACAGAAAGAGTTTTTAAAGGAGAGGATTTTGTATGGAAACCCAGATTAGAAGGGTTAGAATATCTAACAATTTTAATATTGCCGATATGCTGTATGAAGCAATGTTTGGACGGAACCATCAGGATGTCCGTCCGATGATGAGAACAAAAGTTACAGAAAGAACAAGAACGAGAACAGCATTTAAGGTTCTTGAAAATCCGGCGGCCTCACAGGGGCTTGGCTGGAGAAGAGATGCGTAAAAGACAGAGTTACAGAGGATCCTGGAAAGGAACAGTACCGCCGCTTCAGATGAGGTTCGCGGATTAAGTTCCCGGAACAAGGTTGCTCCGGGTATAAAAACAGGATCTGAATAAGGAGATGTAGAATCATGAATATTCAAATCAGGAGCGAGAAGCTCTCAGACTATAGTGCAATAGCAAATGTAAACTACGAGGCATTCCTCGGATGGCACCCCGATAATTGGCGCGTTTCAGAGCCTGTCATGGTGGATTTGCTGAGGCATAGTGAAAATTTTAGTCCGGATTTGTCGCTGATAGCGGAAATAGCCGGTGAAGTATCCGGACATGTACTTTTTTCCATTTATCAGTTTATAGTGGCCGGTACGGTGCAGCAAGGCGCCGTGCTGGCCCCTATTGCTGTTAAGCCGGAATTTCAGAAAAGGGGAATCGGCACCATGCTCATCGAGGAAGGTCATCGCCGGGCCAAAGCCAAAGGCTGTACCTTTTCACTTTTATGCGGTCATGATACCTATTATCCTAAATTTGGGTACAAAACAAAAATGTTCTCGGAATCGGGCACAAAAATAACAGTGAACCTGCCGCAATTCGATCTCCAGGCTTTCAGCACCAGGCCGGTAAGTTCAAAGGATCTTCCGGATATCATAAAGGCCTGGAAAAGCCGGCATGGCGCGGATGCACTGGCGCTTTTCCCGGGTGAAGCCATCAATGCATGGTATAATTATGGTTTTGCATGCAGGTGTGATATGGTATTGAAAAACAACAGGGTATTGGGTTATATCCGATATGTCCGGACAAACCCACTGCAGGTGAAGGAGTTACTTGCGAAGACGGAAGATATACCGGACATTCTGGCCTGGCTTGCCTGTGTTCAATATAGCCGGCCTCAGGGCGAAATTCATATCGCATTGCCGGCAGAGGGCCTGCAGTTTTTACAGAACCATCAGGGCTTTGGCCTGGTAGATACAAGGGCTGCTTACACAGCCTTTATGATAAAGGTACTGGAACAGAACAGTCCCATCGCACAATATTGTGATCAGGTTGAAAAAGGAAGCCTGAAACCGGGAATTGTTGTTTTCCCTTCGCTGTTTGATTTGGATGATGGAAGAACAGAGTAATGAGAATGAAGCGAAAGCATTCAATCGGTATTGATTCGGATTGTGCACGAAAAATGAGGTGTTTGAGCACTTTACTGAAGAAATAACAGGAGGCCAAGAAAAATGAACGAATTACTGGACAGGCTGCTGCAATTGCAGAAAAAACCCCCATTGTTTGAGAGGGGAGAGCCAAGATTCTGGGATGATCCCCACATTTCGAAATACATGCTGGAAACACATCTGAGCGCTGATACCGATCTGGCCAGCCGGAGGCCTGAAATCATTGATAAAACGGTGAATCACCTGTTTTCATCAGGAGTTTTACAGCCTGGCATGAGAGTACTCGACCTGGGATGCGGGCCGGGACTGTATGCGGAACGGTTCAGTAAGGCCGGGTGTATTGTGACCGGCCTGGATCTGTCCGAGGGCTCCCTGGCATATGCTCGCAAACGCGCCGAAGATCAAGGGCTGAGTATCGATTACCGGTGTATGAACTTCCTGGACATGGATTATTCCGATG
>JAEZBW010000271.1 GCA_023426765.1 Bacillota bacterium | reverse complement strand
CCCCGGCCGCGCCCCTTGGTGGAAAAGGCCCGGCGAAAAATCTGGGGCCGGGCTTCCTCGGACACGACGCCCGGATTGCGCACCCAAAAGCGCACCTGGCCGTCTTGCCGGTCGCAGCCCACGGACACTGCGCCGCCGGCCGACGTGGCCTCCAAGGCGTTTTTCTGGAAATTGACCAGGATGCGCGTGAGCAGCTTGCGGTCGGAGGCGAAAAAGACGTCCTCGCTTTCCGGTGCGACGGCCAAACCCTTGCCCTTGCAGGAATTGTCCCGGCGCATCAGCGCCGTGATGTCGGCAAGAAGCGACAGCGACCCCATCTTGTTGATGGCCACTTCGTAATCGCCGCGCTCGGCGAAGGACAGGTCACGCTGGGCCTGGATGAGGTCGTTTACCCGCTCCACGGCGAACAGGAGCAAGTCGAGCTCGGCGTTTCGCGTGCCCTCTTCCTCCTCCCGCATGAGTTCGCACACGCCCTGCATCCCGGACACGAGGTTTAAGATGTCGTGGTAGAAGATGCGCTCCATGAGATCGAGGCGTTTTTCCGCCCGGATGTCGGCCAGAAGGGCCACGTGGAAGGTCTCCTCGCCGTGGCGCATGGACCAGATCCAGATGCGGAAATCCAGGGTTTCCAGATGTTCCACGCCCTGGCGGCTGATGGAGCAATCGCCGCTGACGGCACCCGCGCCGGACAGGGACGCGGCCAGGGACCGGGCCGCGCCGCAGGAACGGCACAGCTCCGTGGCGCCGCATACGCCGTTGTCGATCTTGGCGCCAAAGCAGGACAAGGCCTCGCCCAGACGCAGTCCTACGACCTTGGAGGCGTCGCCTCCCTCGGCCGACAGGCCGCCAAAGGCCTGGTTGGCGTAGATGATCTGGCGTTGGGCGTTAAAGACCGCCACCCCTTGAGGAAGGTGGTCCAGTATGCCCGGAGCCGGACTTTCGGCAAAAAGCCGGGCCTGTCGGGTAACGGCCTGCTCGGACGACCGCTCATCCGAAAACAGCGGAAGAAGCCGCGCGCTCATACAACAACCTCCGAACGGCGACAGCCGCAGCCCGTGCATAGCCCAGGCGGCCGGGGCCGTCCAGAGGGACGACAAGGGACCAAACGGCCCCAAAATGCAGGCCTCAGCCCTGGCGGCCCGGATGGACCCTCCCCTGGCCGGCAGGGCATGGCGAGCCTTGAGCCGCCATGGACCGGCCGGGAGAGACCGGCCTCTCCCTTGGCCGTCTCCCTGGGGCGAGACGGGCCGAGGCAGGCCCATGGCCGCGCCACCCCAGCGGGGTCTTCCGACGCGCCCGGCCGCAACGACGCCGTCCTGCCGAAGTCAGGCTCCTGGGCCGAGGCGACGCGCCTTAGGCCGTAACCGGCGCGGCCGCGGCCAGGGGCACGCCTGCGGCTCTCGACAACCGCGCCCCGCAGACCTCGGGCAGGGCGCGCAGTTCGGCCAAAAGCCGCTCCAACCGGCCGTCGTCGGCCACGGCCACCACAAGCCGCCCCTGGCCGGCCGGGCCGGGCAGGCAGGAAAGCCCCAGCAGTTCATGGGAACGCCGGGCCAGACAGGCGGCCACATGGCGCAGCGCGCCAAGGGCGTCCCGGGTGGCCAGTTCCAGTTCGGCCCGGGGAGACTCGGAAGCGTGACTTTCACGAATGGGCGTGGTCATGGCGTTTCTCCAGGATCATTTCATGGTTGGCGGCGCCGGGCGGCACCATGGGATAGACGTGGGCGTCGGGATCGACCGGAATGCGGGCCAGGGCCGGCCCCGGAGCGGCCAGGACGGCGGCCAGGGCGGCCCGGGCGTCGCGACAGGGTTCGAGGTCGATGGCGGCGATGCCGAAGGAAGCGGCCAGGGCCACGAAATCGGGCCGGGCGGCAAAGGTCGAGGCGGTGTAGCGGCCGCCCACGAACAGCGCCTGCTGCTGGCGCACAAGCCCGAGCACGCCGTTGTCCATGAGCAGGATTTTGACCGGCAGCCCAAGCTCGGCCAGGGTGGCCAGCTCTTGAACGTTCATGAGCAGCCCCCCGTCGCCGGTGACGCAGGCCACCGGCCGAGACGGATCGGCCAGGGCCGCGCCGATGGCCGCCGGCAAGCCAAAGCCCATGGTCCCCAGCCCCCCGGAGGTGAGGAACTTGCCCGGGGCATGACAGGGCCAGACCTGGGCGGCCCGCATCTGGTTCTGGCCGACGTCGGTGGCGACAACGGCCTCGGGGCCAAGGATCTCGGCGGCGGCGGCAAGGACGCCATAGGGGCTTTGGGGATCGTCCAGCCCCGGCAGGGCAAAGGGATGCGTTGCTCCCAGATTCGTCCGGATGGCCGCCCAGGCCGGGCGTGCCCGGGCCGGGACCAGGGGAATGAGCGCGTTTAAGGTACGGACCGCGTCGCCGGCCAGGGGGACGTGGGCCGCGCGGTTTTTGCCGTGCTCGGACGGATCGATGTCGATGTGGACGACCGAGGCCCCGGGACAAAAACGCTTGGCGTCGCCGGTGGCCCGGTCGTCGAAGCGCGCGCCGATGGCCACGAGCATGTCGCAGCGGGTAAGCAGATGGTTGGCCGCCGGCGCGCCGTGCATCCCGATCATGCCGGCCAGGCGCGGGTGGCCCGGGGGCAACAGCCCCAGGCCCATGAGCGTGGTGACCACCGGGGCGTCGAGCAGCTCGGCCAGGACGGCGATTTCCGCGCCGGCTCCCCGCGCCCCGCCGCCGCAGTAAAGGACCGGTCGCTCGCAGCGGGCCAAAAGCGAGGCGGCGAAGGCCAGATCGGCCGGACCGGGCGTCCCCGGAGCCTCGGCCCGGCCGGAGCGCAGGGTCGGCCAGCCGCTGAAATCGACTTCCTCGGTCTGGACGTCCCGGGGCACGTCCACCACCACCGGCCCGGGCCGGCCGGAAACGGCGATGGCGAAAGCCTCCTCCATGATCCGGGGCAGATCCGCCGCCCGGCGCACCAGCACGTTGTGC
>JAEZBW010000248.1 GCA_023426765.1 Bacillota bacterium | reverse complement strand
ATCCAGACGTTCGGTATATGTGCAGGTCATGTGCAAAACATTCTCACCCTTCTTCAGATAAGTCTGTTCCGCCCCTTCCCGCAGGGTAACCTGAACACGGACATAAACACTCATTTCCCAATCGGGCGTACTGATGGGAATGACCTCAATGGTGGGTTTGGAATCCCCGTTCTGCACCAGTTCTATTTGTTCCACATTTTGATCAAAATAATCGGCAAATGTGCGCAATGACCAGTAGTTTCCCCAAAAGCTGCAGCTGGTGCCGCCTTTGAGGTATGCTTCCGAATACTTTTTCCCGATGATGCTGTTTACCCATTCCAGCGTCATGATTTCAACCGGCCTGGGATCGATTTGCTCCTTCATGCTCAGGATAAATCTGACCTTTTCTTCGGTAATGCTCTCTTGTATGGTGATATCGTTTTTAAGACCCTGTATTGTATCCTCCAGGCTTTCGATTTGCTTTTTCAGATCGGCGGCATACTGCTCCAGATTGTTTTTTTCCTGGTTCAGTGTCATGTTCATGCGGGACAGAGCCTCAATGCTGGCCTGGTTGGATTCTCCCTGGGTTACAAGGCTTTCCCTGTCCCATAACAGATAATTCAGCGCAATAAAAACAAATATAATCAACAGGGATGTTACGATCACAACAAAACGCTTCATAACCCATCCTCCTTTTAAACCAGTGCTTGTTCATGTCATCCAGGCAGGATCCGCCCTGTCTGTTCATACAATCTGCTGTCAGCCCGATCCCAGCCCCAGACCAAACAGCCTGTCCGCGTTCATCGCCGTCTGATATGCCAGTTGTTCGGGTTTGGTTTCCCGGATGGCTGCAAGCCTTTCGAGGATGAAAGTCAGATATCCGGAGTCATTTCTCTTTCCCCTGTGAGGTACAGGAGCCATGTACGGGCTGTCTGTCTCAATCAGCAGCCTGTCGTGTGGAACATATGCTGCAACCTCAACCGGTTTGTGGGCATTTTTAAAGGTGACCGCCCCGCCGAGAGCGATGTAAAAGCCCATTTGAAGCACTTCACGGGCCATTTCAACACTGCCCGTGAAGCAGTGAAAAACACCGCCCGCAGTTTCGGCTTTTTCTGCCCGGAGGATATCCAGTACATCCCGGTGAGATTCCCTGTCGTGGATGATCAACGGCAGCTTCAGTTCCCTTGCCAAATGGATGTGGGCAGCCAGGCAGTCCTTTTGCACAGGCCTGGGCGACAGATCATAATGGTAATCCAGCCCCACTTCACCAATAGCAACAACCTTCGGGGTTTGTGCCATCTGCCGCAGTGTATCCAGCGCTTCCCGGGAGAATTGGGATGCATCATGGGGGTGAATGCCGACTGCGGTGTAAACAAAGTCAAACTGCTTTGCCAGCGCAAGGCATTTACGGGCCGACTCCAGGTTGCTGGATGGATTGACCACCCGCGTAATTCCCTGCTGCCTCAGCCTATCCAAAACCTCGGCACGGTCGATGTCAAATTGCTCGTCATCATAATGGGCATGTGAATCAACAATCATACTGCTTCCTTTAAGAAATCCGGCTGCCGACCGGAATGTCGGCCTCTACGGTTGCCAGCACCAGCTTGTTGTCTTCCTTGTCGGATGCTGCCAGAATCATCCCCTGGGACTCTATTCCCATCAGCTTTGCAGGCTTCAGGTTTGCAATCAGGATTACCTTTTTGCCCACCATCTCTTCCGGTGTGTAGTATTTCGCGATGCCCGAAACCACCTGTCTGGTTTCGAGACCGATATCCAATTGCAGCTTTAACAGCTTGTCGGACTTTTCAACCTTTTCGCAGGCCAGAACCCTGGCAACCCTCAGATCAAGCTTTGCGAAATCATCGATGGTGATCTGCGGCTTCAGCTCGGGCAGCTGTTTTTTCTTTTCAGCAGGCATTGCGTTTTTTTCGAGTTCCTTTAATTCCTTCTCCAGATCGATTCTTGGGAAAATCACATCACCGGGCTGTACGGGGTTTCTACCCAATCTTCCCCATTCCTTCGCGCTTTCCCAGCTGCTGCAGCCTTCGCATATTCCAAGCTGCTGACGGATTTTTGCAGGGGTTTCGGGCATAAAGGGCTCTATCAAAATGGAAACAACGCGAATGCTTTCGGCCAGGTTGTATAGCACCTGTGCCAGCCTGGGCTTTTTGGCCTCATCTTTTGCCAGTATCCAGGGGGTAGTTTCATCAATGTATTTATTGGTTCTGGATACCGCCCTCCAGATTTCCTGCAGTGCAGTGCTGAACTGAAGCTGATCCAGAAGCAGCTCCACCTTTTGCGGCATATCCATGACCACCCGCATCAAATCGTTGTCCTGTTCATCCTTTTCCATGGCTTCGGGCAGCGTTCCGCTGAAATATTTCTGAATCATCGCAACGGTTCTGGAAACAAGGTTGCCCAGATCGTTCGCAAGATCTGAATTGATCCGCTGAATCAACGCTTCATTGGAGAAAACCCCGTCCGAACCGAAGGGGACTTCCCGAAGCAGGAAGTACCGGATGGCATCCAGACCGTATTTTTCTATCAGGATCACCGGATCGACCACATTGCCCTTGGATTTGGACATCTTCCCGCCTTCCAGCACAAGCCAGCCATGGCCATATACCTGGCCGGGTAGCGGAAGGTTAAGAGCCATCAGCATCGCAGGCCAGATGATGGTATGGAAACGGACGATCTCCTTGCCGACGAGATGGACATCCGCAGGCCAGTAACGCTGGAAATTCCCATCGTTTTCAGACAGATATCCCAGGGCGGTGATATAGTTTGACAAGGCATCGATCCATACATACACCACATGTTTTTCATCAAAGGTTACCGGAATGCCCCATTTGAAGGATGTGCGGGACACGCACAGATCATCCAGGCCGGGTTTGATGAAGTTATTGATCATTTCATTTTTTCTGGAGACAGGCTGGATGAAATCCGGATGCTCCTCCAGGTATTGCATCAGCCGATCCTGATATTTTGAAAGCCGGAAGAAGTAGCTTTCTTCGCGGGTTAATTCCACGTCCCGGCCGCAGTCCGGACATTTTCCATCCTTCAGCTGCGTTTCGGTCCAGAAGGACTCGCACGGCGTACAGTACCAGCCTTCATACTCGCTTTTATAGATGTCCCCCTGGTCATACAGCTTTTTAAAGATCTTCTGAACTGCCTGCACATGCTCGTCATCGGTGGTGCGAATGAACTTGTCGTGGGTGATTTTCATCATCTGCCACAAATCCTTGATGCCCGAGACGATTTTGTCCACATATTCCTGCGGCGTTACCCCTTCCTTCTGGGCTATCCGCTCTATTTTCTGACCATGCTCATCGGTTCCCGTCAGAAACATCACATCATAGCCCTGAAGCCTTTTATACCTGGCCATGGTATCGGCCGCCACGGTCGTATAGGAATGGCCAATATGAAGCTTTCCGCTGGGATAATAGATGGGGGTCGTGATATAGTATTTTCCGCGTTTCACTTTCGTTTCCTCCCGTATTTCAGCCCTCTCGCGGGGCGATATTCAACCATCTGCCGGGGATTTGCGCAACCGCCTTCGGCAAACAGGAAAGTATGCAGGCTTGTGATGGGTTATCCTGATCCGGGCAACCCCATCATGGTTCTTTGGAATATTTTAACCCGTACGACGGGTAAAAACCGTCTTTCGCCAATCATTGCCCGGTTTCGTTCTGTATCTATACTAACTTAATCCATTTGTTTTTTCAAGACAAGGTTTGCCGGTGGGATTGTCGGCTTGCATTCCACCAGCGCTTGCGGTATCCTTTATATGAAATATTCCAATAGATGCCTGTTGCTTGCCTTTTCAGCAATTTTCATGCTCTAGTGCAATTCGGCTTTTCTGTGAAAGGTTTGATATCATTTGCTGGACAGAGCAAAGTTCGAACATACCGGAGGTAGGTTATGGTCAGGGTCTCCATCGGACAGGACAGTCACAGATTCGATTTTGAGAACAGCGAAAAAAAACTGGTATTGGGCGGTGTCATCCTTGAAGGGACAGCTTTAAAGGGAAACAGCGATGCCGATGTGGTGCTGCATGCACTGACGAATGCCGTATCCGGGATTACAGGAGTGAACATACTCGGCTCTGTTGCAGATAAAATGTGCCTGGAAGAGGGCATTACCGACAGCACCGCCTACCTTGCCGAAGCAATGAAATATCTGAAGGGGAGCATCTGCCATGTATCGTTTTCCATCGAGTGCTCGGTTCCCCGGCTTTCACCCCACATTCCCCAAATGAAAAAACACATTGCTTCGCTGTTGGGTATCGGTGAAGAGAGTATCGGAATGACGGCCACAACGGGCGAAGGCCTGACTGATTTTGGTCTGGGGCTTGGCATTCAATGCTTTTGCATTCTTACGGTTTCCGATTAAGCCCGATTGCAGGCATTATCTGCAGCCTTTGCCATCCTGGCTTCGAGGGATTAGGAAAATATGCAGTTGAAAGAAAGCACCTAATCAGCGAGGTCACCTTTTCGCTGAGAAAACATGAGAACCATAAAAAGCCACCTCAACACATCGGTGAGTTCACCGTATACTTGTGAAAACATGCAGTGACGAAAATAAAAACCCCTTAGCGGGTTTTTCCCTCGCTAAGGGGCATTCAGCTTTAACCATTTTGTTCCATTTCTTTGATTCTGTACCCTAAAACCATCAGTCCATCGCTGAGATGAACGTTTTCCACCACAATGTCGCCCGCCAGCTTCAGATCCTGCGGTGAAAAGTTCCAGATTCCTTTAACCCCCAGGGCGGAGACCTTCTCGGCCACTTCGGAGATATTCTGGCTGGGGATGGTGAGAACGGCGACGTCCACCTTGTTATTCCGGATGAAGCTTTCTAACTCGTCTAAATGCAATATCTTCATTCCGTTGATTTCTTTCCCCACGCGATCCGGGCTTACATCAAAAACGCCGATCAGATCGTACCCGCGCTTTTTGAAGTTCGCATAGTTTGCAAGGGCATTCCCCATGTTTCCTGCGCCGATAAAGATGGTGTTGAACCTTTTGTCAACCCCGAGGATTTTTCCGATTTCCTTGTAAAGGGACTCTACATTGTATCCATAGCCCT
>JAEZBW010000123.1 GCA_023426765.1 Bacillota bacterium | reverse complement strand
CCAGATAACCATATGCCACCTGTATCCGGATTTATTAAATCTATATGGGGATTACGGAAATATCCAGGCTTTAAGAAAACGCATGGAATGGCGTGGAATTGAAGTGACCGTCGTGCCCGTATCCCTTGGCGAACCTTTCCTTCCCGAACAGTATGATATCGTTTTCATGGGGGGCGGCCAGGATTACGAGCAGGATATTCTCCATACCGATCTGCTTGGGTCGAAAAAGGAAGCCGTGTTGTCGGCGGTGGACAACAATACGGTTTTCCTGTGCATTTGCGGCGGTTATCAACTGATGGGCCAGTATTTCATGTTAAACAGCGGAAAGAGAATCGAGTGTCTTGGCATTATGAACCATTGGACCATCGGCGGAGAAAAGCGTTTGATCGGGAATTTAGTCTTCTCAGTGGAGGGACTGAAACAGCAGCCTTCGGGGTATGTGGTCGGTTTTGAGAACCATTCGGGCAAAACCTATCTGGGTGAGGGCGTAACCCCTCTGGGAAAGGTGATAAAAGGGTTTGGCAACAATGGTGAGGATGGTTATGAAGGTGCCCGTTACAAAAATGTATTCTGCTCCTATTCTCATGGAAGCCTTCTGCCAAAAAATCCCGGTCTGGCCGATGAACTGATCACTCTGGCGCTGAAGCGAAAATACCCGGATTTTGTCTCCCTGCAGCCGCTGAACGACGCGCTGGAATTAAACGCCCGGGCGAGCCTGATTAAACGGTTCACCGGAAGATAATGTCTTTGGGGACGTGTTTGAACCTAAACAGGCTGTAATGATAAGGTGTTATGTCGAACTCTATTGCTTGTTCTACGCCGGGTTTGAACCTAAACAGGCTGTAAAGATATGTTCTATACAATGAGGGTACGTTTCAAGCGTACCCTCATTTTTCATTTCATTTCTGTTTTACTAGCGATTAAAGTTGCAGGCTTCTGATTCGTTCGATTGCTCTTAATGTGTTCTCCCGGCTTCCAAACGCCGTCAGGCGCAAATAGCCCTGTCCGCTGGGTCCAAAGCCTGCACCGGGTGTTCCCACAACCTGAACCTCGTTCAGCAGCTTGTCAAAGAACTGCCAGGAATCATATCCTTTCGGTGTCTTCAGCCAGACATAAGGTGCATTGATTCCTCCAAAAACCTGCAGTCCCAGGCTTTCCATCCCACTTCGGATGATGCCTGCGTTTTCCATATAGTAATCGATGACCTCACGGACTTGCTTTTTTCCCTCTTCGGAATAAGCTGCTTCGGCGCCTTTCTGGATAATATAGGGCACACCATTGAATTTTGTGGTGAATCTGCGGTTCCACAACCGGTTTAAATCCACCTCTTCGCCTGAATGGGTATATCCCTTCAGGCTTTTTGGAACAATTGAATAGGCACAACGCGTGCCTGTGAACGAAGCGGTTTTTGAGTAGCTTCTGAATTCTATCGCTACCTCTTTTGCCCCATCAATCTCGTAGATGCTGTGCGGAATACCCGGCTGTGTAATATAGGCTTCGTAAGCAGCGTCAAACAGGATCACCGACTTGTTTTCACGGGCATAATCCACCCAAACCTTCAGCTGTTCTTTGGTTAATGTGGTTCCGGTGGGATTGTTCGGGTAACACAAATAGATCATGTCCACCCTTTTTTCAGGAAGGGCCGGAATAAAACCATTTTGCGCCGTACAGGACAGATATACAAGATTTGTCCATCTTTCTTCTTCCCTGGAGTAAACCCCGATTCTGCCGGACATGGCGTTACTGTCCACATACACCGGATAAACCGGATCGGTTACAGCGACAGCATTGTCTGTTCCGAAGATTTCCTGAATGTTTCCCGTATCGCTTTTCGCCCCATCGCTGATGAAGACTTCATTTATCTCCAGGTCGATGCCTAATGGCCGATAATCGTTTTCAATAATTTTTTGAATCAGGAACTCATATCCCTGATACGGGCTGTAGCCCTTGAAGGTTTCAGCCTGCGCCATATCATCCACCGCTTTGTGGAGCGCATGGATAACTGCCGGCACCAGCGGCTTTGTTACATCCCCTATCCCCAGACGGATGATATCGGCATCAGGCCTTTGGTTTTTATATTCGGCAACTTTTCTGTCGATATCGGCAAACAGATAGCTTCCAGGAAGCTTCAGATAATTTTCATTTACATAAGCCATGTAGTGTTTCCTCCTTATACCTCGATTTCTCCAGTGTAAACGAATGTTGCGGGTCCGGTTTTATATACATGATTGTTTTGAATATCCCAATGAATCATCAGCTCGCCGCCAGGTAATTCAATGGTCGCTGTTCTGTCGGATATGCCATTCAAACAGGCAGCCACCAATACGGCACATGCACCTGTACCGCACGCCATGGTTTCTCCTGTTCCCCGCTCCCAAACCCTCATTCTTAAACGAGTTTTGTTCACAATCTGAACAAACTCCGCATTCACTCTTTGCGGAAAAAGCGGGTGATGTTCCATCAGCGGTCCCACCTTCTCCAGCGGGAAAGCAGAAACAACCTTTACAAAGCTGACTGCATGGGGGTTTCCCATGGATACACAGGTAACCCTGAATTCTGTGCCTCCAACTTGTACCGGCTGATCGACAAACTTATCAAGCGGGCTGTTTACCGGGATATCTTTGGGAAGCAGCACCGGTTCACCCATATCCACCTTTACGAGGTCTATTTTTCCGGAAGCATCCGAAAACAATTCAAGTGTTTTAATGCCTGCCAAAGTTTCTACTGTGATGGTTTTGGACTGGGTCATGCCATGATCATATACATACTTCCCCACACAGCGTATGGCATTTCCGCACATCTGCGCCTCACTGCCATCGGGGTTGAACATGCGCATTCTGAAATCCGCCTTTTGGGAAGGAAGAATGAGAACCAGCCCATCTGATCCGATCCCAAGGTGACGATCGCTTACAAGTTTCGCTGCGTACGAAGGGTTTACCACCTGTTCATCAAAGCAATTGA
>JAEZBW010000085.1 GCA_023426765.1 Bacillota bacterium | reverse complement strand
CCCCCACACCGGGTAAAGGTGTTCTTACCGTTGAAAACCGTATACCCGTCCGCCCTTCAATGGGCGGTACATGAATATACCTGGCTAAAACCTCAGGAGAGTTCTGTAAAATGACATCACTGATTTTTCTGCTTGTGAAAGCGCCTACCAAATCGCGTGGGTCATTCACCAATTGAACCATCTGCGATTTTGTACAGGAGAAGTTGATGTCCGGGAACAGCGCTTCGTCATATAAAAGTTGGCAGAACTCGGCTGCTTCACGCCATGCATCCGTAACAGGCGCAAACAAAACCTCGCCTTCGTTGAGGTACATGCGGGAATTATCGGGGTCGTTGTAAACAAACCCATTGATGATAAAGTTATAGCTTTGAAGGGCATATTCCTCCTGACAGCTTGCAAGTGGTATTTCATCCTGCCTGCCGTTTTTGTTCGGATCCCGTTCCCGAAAGGCTTTCAATACTTCATGAAATTCCGCAGTAGTTCTTGGAACAGATAATTCAAGCGCTTTAAGCCAATTCACATTTATCCATAAAATTTGTGCGTTATTCTGAATTTTTGAGGGTTCCATGTTTGGCATATCATAAATATGCCCTTTGGCTACCGTCATCAATTTACGTAAATTATACGCTTCATAGCTTTCAAATAGCAGTGTTATATTTTCACCCTGGGAATCAATATACTGCTCAAGAGGAAGAATATACCCTTTCCGGCCATACTCCGCGATGGTATCCCGGGTGATATCATTTTTATCGCCGGGTGGGAAGAAAATTGCGTCAATATCGCTGCGCTCAGCTGCAAACAGTAAACGTAGATACTCGTTTTTATACTGCCCAGGGATAAACTCAAACAGAATGTTGATGCTTGCGTTCTCCTCAAGCCACAGCTTGTAATAATTCGTATCCAAGTCCTGAATGTATTCATTGTAGGGTAAGGCAATTTTGACGGTATACTTGAACGGAACTTTTTTGTCAGCTTCATTGGAAAAAAAGGCATAACCAATAATCATCAAAACAGCTATGCCTGAAATGATTGAAAAGATGATACCGGACTTTTTATTTAGCTTGTTGTGTATGTATCCCATATACCCTCTTTTGGGGAATGACGCTCTGTTCTGCTTGAAGCATAAAAAGTCCCGGCAGATCTTCCTGCAATGTTACTATCATAACAAAAACGAAAATTCGACAAGAAAACTATCTTGCCAGATTCATGATAGCATTCCATAAAATGCACTGTCAACTTTACCATCTGATTTGAAGAGCCGAAGGGAGTGTGTTTACGTTTTTGAGGAAATAGGATAAACATTTGACACCATAATTATTTCCGTCTATAATAAAATTATATTTTACTATAGACGGTTTTTTCTAATATGAGGTGCTGATATGTATATTAAAAGAGCTGCAGAAGAAGTCGTAAAGAAAATATCGGAGCAATTTGGTGTTTTGCTTATCACAGGTCCAAGACAGGTGGGTAAAACCACACTACTTCAAAGGCTTGCCGAAAAAAATCGTAAGTATGTCACACTGGACGACCCCGATGCTCGATTGCTTGCAAAAAGCGATCCGGCGCTGTTTATGCAGCGTTATACCCCTCCTGTTATTATTGATGAGATTCAATATGCTCCAGAAATTTTACCCTATATAAAAATGAGTGTTGACTCCTCAAAACACAAGGGCGATTATTGGCTGACCGGCTCTCAGGTTTTTCAAACAATGAAGAATGTCAGTGAATCACTTGCGGGCAGAGTGGGCATTATAGAACTGCTCGGCCTTTCAAACAGCGAAATCAATGGCACCCCTTCCGAACCTTTTATTCCTGACCCCAAAAAGCTGATGGCTAGAGTGGACCATGTTAAAAAGATGGATTTAATGCAGACCTACAACCGAATTTTTAAAGGCAGCATGCCTGCTATATATGCAGAAAATATAGATCTTGAGACCTACTATAAATCCTATGTCAATACGTATCTTCAACGTGATATAAAAGATTTGACGCAGGTCGCGGACGAAATGGCCTTCTTTAATTTCATGGCTGTCGTTGCTGCAAGAACGGCGAAACCTGTGGTATATGATGAAATTGCAAAGGATGCGGGTATCAGTCCGCCGACAGCAAAAAAATGGCTTTCGATACTCATCTCGTCCAGCATTGTTGCTCTTGTACAGCCATATTCCAACAATATACTAAAAAGAGTTACTAAAATGCCGCTATTACACTTTCTTGATACAGGGCTTTGCGCCTATCTCTTAAAGTGGGGAAATGCCGAAATCCTGGAACGCGGTGCAATGTCGGGTTCATTCTTTGAGAGTTATGTATTCTCTGAAATCTATAAAAGCTGGTTAAACGCCGGCAGGGTTCCTCCTGTGTATTATTATCGTGATAAAGATCAAAAGGAAATTGATTTGCTCATTTTACAAAACGGAACACTTTACCCGATAGAGTCGAAAAAGTCTGCTTCACCTGGGGCGGAATCTGTAAAACACTTCAAAGTTCTGGAGCCATTAACGGCACCTGAAAAATTCGGAGGGCTCGAGCAGCTGAAGATGAATATTGGAACCGGTGCAGTTGCCTGTATGGCAAATGATCTCCTGCCTATTGATAAAAAAAACTGGTATGTTCCGGCCTGGCTCATATAGAAACAGGGGGACGGGTCTCCTGTTTCGTTAAGCCGATAAAACAGGGAACAGTTCTCCTGTTTTGTTAAACCTAAACAGAGAGACAATTCTTTAATGGGTAGTGAACGCAAGGGGGTCGGTTCTTTTATGTTGACTAAGTCTCTCATGTTCGGACTGAAGTATTAGAAAATCCCAGTAACTGATGGCTAAAACTCATAAGGATTAAAGCCGTTCACCGCCATGACATACCATGCTGTCGGAGCAATATGCGTATCCAGCCCGTAGGTCCAGCCTTCACCTGTTGTCAGAGCGCTGACAGTGGCAGCAGGGAAACCACCGTTTTCCAGTTGCACTGAAACCATTGCATCCAGGGCTGATACCGATTCTTTTTCCAGGCCCATTTTTCGCAAGGTCAGTGCGGTGAATGCCGTGCCCTCCGGCCAGAAACCACCATTTAGGTTCGCCTTATGAAAAGGATAACCCCCTTCGATTGTTTTCATGTCAACCATTGTCTTTAAAACAGCAGGATAAGCTGTAATTTCTTCACCCAGTGCAAGTAGAGCCCAGGCCTGTGCGTCAAGCACCGTATTTGAAGTGTTGGGCGTAATCCCGTCGCTCGTCGAACCAATATAAAAATGGCCGTTGTTTTCGCTGTACATGGATGTTATGAACGATAGTGCGCTTTCATAGGCGGTTTTGTATTTTTCATCCTCCGTCAGAGTATAAAGCTGCTTCAAAACGGCATAAGCATCAATGTTATGCTCTATTGACTTGTAGGTATAGGGGGTAACAACACCATTTTCGGGCCAGCCGTCATACCCGGCGGTAAAACCCGGGGTACCGTCCCGGCAGTTATCAAGAACCCAGTTCATTATCGTTATTGCCGTATCAAGGTATTCCTTCCCGCCCCAACGCTGATAATACTGCAGCATCGCCAATGCGACATATGAGCTGTTGCCGACATTAGTGCCTACCTGATAGGCGTCTTCGTACCAGCTTCCAGACCACCAGCCCGGGGGATTATACGGATCTCCCATTCGATATGCGTTTCTGACACGGTCAGATTTATAGCGGTCATTTTCAATGCCGGTAATAAATGCGTCCAGTATCTCCTTCGCTTTATCCTTAATACCGCTTGAGGTGAAGGCCATGGAAACAAGAGCATTATCATAGGAATAAGCCGCATTCGCAAGCTCCTTCTTTTCGGTCTCATAGGAAACAATAGGACACCCTTCGGACAAGCGGGAGGTAAGGTAATTCAATGCATTGTCCCTGGAACTGATATAGCCTGAGTAGACTGAGGCTTTTTCATGGGTGAATTCTTTGTTGGAATAAATCTCTACCGTCCGCGTTGCTTCATTCCAATACACGCCAAAATTCAGCTTCTCGGCAAGGTCGCGAAGCTTGAAGTAGTTATTGCCGCCAAGGCTATATGCGGTGAATTCTACCGGTTTACCTTCAGAGATCAAAAACGCCCTATGAAAGTACAAACTTGGAAAAGCATCTTCCCATGCTTTCCACCGCCTTCTACTCAAGGCAGTTCGTAACCCTTACCGGAGGTTCCGGTACCGGGAAAACCTCA
>JAEZBW010000082.1 GCA_023426765.1 Bacillota bacterium | reverse complement strand
GGCCCCGCCCAGTGGTCAAATTTAGCCAAGGGACCTGTCCCCAGTGGCTAATTTGTTATATTCTGGGGGATGGGGATCCTGCCCTTGTATTTCTCACAGCGGTCGCCAAAGAACCCGATAGGTTTCTCATTCTCCAGCACACACACCACTTCGCAACAGTTCGTACAGCCATTGCAGATAAAGCTTCTGGACTGGAAGTCCGAAGAAGCAACTGAAAAACCCTTGAACCGGGTTTTTCCTTTCTCCCGCTGCATTTTTTCCCTCGCAAGGATGGCCGCGCCTATCGCACCCATCATATCATGGTGCTGCGGAATAAAAACGGGCATTTGAAGCGCATTCTCGAAAGCCTTGTGTATGCCCCGGTTTGCCGCTACACCTCCCTGAAAAATCACTTTGGGCAGTATTTCCTTTCCCTTTGCAACATTGCTCAGATAGTTTCTTACCAATGCATCACACAAACCGCCAACGATATCGCAGGCATCGTATCCCAGCTGCTGCTTGTGGATCATGTCGGACTCGGCAAACACGGCACAGCGTCCTGCAATCCTGACCGGAACCGTTGCCTTCAGCGCATAATCGCCGAATTCCTCAATAGGGATTCCAAGCCGTTCAGCCTGGCGATCCAGAAAGGAACCCGTTCCAGCTGCACAGACTGTGTTCATCGCAAAGTCGGTCACAACACCATCGCGGATGAGGATGATTTTTGAATCCTGCCCACCGATTTCAAGGATGGTTTTCACTTCGGGATCCATGCTGATGGCTGCGACTGCGTGGGCAGTAATCTCATTCTTTACGATATCGGCACCGATCTGAATGGCCGCGATAGTTCTTCCGCTGCCGGTGGTGCCGGCGGCCTGTATCTGTCTGTCGTGATATTTCAGACCCAACATGGCAAAGCCAGACTGAACGGCCTCCATCGGGCGGCCTTTGGTTCGGATATAATATTTTTCCACAACCTCGCCACTGTGATCCACAAGCACCATATTCGTGCTGACCGATCCTACGTCAACACCCAACGCATACATGGCTTCGTCTCCTTTCAAGCAAGTCGGTGAACGCTTCCACCCGCGTCATGTACCCCGCTTCACCGGTCATTTCATCCACCACGAGCGTCAGTACGGGCAGGTTCTTCTCCCGCGAAAGGGTGGGCAGAATGGCCTTTGAAACGATCTCGGGCATACAGCCCATCGGGAAAATCTGTATGGCGCCATCCATTCCGTTCCTTGCTGCCAGAACGGCTTCTCCAATGCATTCACGGGCATGACCACCGATGTTCAGCGCAAGATATTCATTCGAGGCGGTTCGCAGATCCCGCGAGTTCATCCGTATCATTTTCAGCAGCATGTCCTCAACCCACCAGCTGGGGGTCAGATGTCTGGATGTGGATATTTCCATGTCCATCAGGACATCTTCAATATATAGGTTTGTAAACGGTTCAATCACTGTATAAATCTCACCGATGATTGCGATTTTCAGGGGATTTTTATCCGGATTCAGCTTCAGCTTTTTTATATCGGTACTGTAATGCCGAAGAAGATCCACGGCTTTTTCAGGGTGATCACATTGAAAAACCGTTTCCCGACATTGCTTCAGCAGCTTTTTGCATTCTCCCGGGTTTTGTTCGAAACCCGCACGCCAGTGAGCCTCCCTCTCGATCTCATCCAGCAGGCTCATGGCCATATAGGCATTTTTCAGTGCATGAAGCTTTTGCGGGACCTTTTTCAGGCTGGACGAGCCTACCCGTCGAAGCCGATTTAAGAATTCCCGGGCACCAAGGTTTTTTACCGGGTCCAATACGATGAACTCAATGTCATGACCCAACTGCTTTAAAATTTTCACCTGAAGCTCGGAATACTCCCCAAAACGGCATGGGCCACAGCTGGAAACCAGCAGCACGGTATCTGCGCCCTGGCGGATCCCCGCCAGGTAGTTACCGATCATCAGCTTGAAGGGAAGGCACATCTCTTCCGGGGAGTATTTGGAGCCGAGGAACAAGGCTTCCCTGTTGTTCAGCGGCGGAATGACATAGTCTATGCCCAGGCCGTCAAAAAGGATTTTGGCTGCGATATAGACATTCCCCATATGGGGTATGGTTATTTTCATGATGATTCCTTCTTTCCAGCATATCGGTAAAAGCTTCTAGACGTGTATCCAGTCCGGCTTCCCCCGTATGCTCGTCAAGCTTGAGCACAAGCATCGGAAAATCCTTCACCTGGTGCCGAATCAGATCAATGATGACCGAGTCCGGGCCGCAGGCGAAAGAAGACAGGTAGATAATCCCGTCTACCTTTCTTTGCTCGTAAAAAGCGGCAGCGGCACCATACAGCCTGCGCTGGAAAGTCCAGAAGGGCTTTTTTTCAAGCTTCTTCAACAGAAGCCCCGAAACCCTGTTGCTGGCAAACTCTTCGGTAACAAGACCGATGCCCTTTGAACGCAATTTCTTCACAATGCCCCTGTTTAGATAATCGTCGTATAGAAGATAGGGGTGCCCTGCAAGCATCACCGTCAGCGGATTACCCGGCTCTAAAATGCCGGTCTCAAGGTTTAACTGGGCACGGACGGCATGCAAAAAGGCATGATGGATGGCTTTTTGGTTGGTTGTGACCCTTAAGCCGACAGACAGACACCATTTGTACAGTTCCTTTTCATTGTGCATATACAGGGGCTCGTCGGTGACAGGGGGCAAGCCCGGAATGCTGTGAACCACCATCTCAGGCAGACCGCAGAATTTCGGACAGATATACTCATTCCTGCAAATCCCCATAATCCTTGGGATGACCAATAAATCACACTGGTGTTGAATGGAAGCCACATGCCCGTGAAAAATTTTCACCGGAAGGCAGGCTTCATCCACACAGAATTGTATCCCCAGATCCATGATTTTTTTATTGGTTTCTTCCGATTCAATGATGTCGGTGCCCAGACTGTGAAAAAAGGTTTTAAAGAAGGGGTGATATTTGCAGTGTAACAGCCCCCTTGGTATTCCAATCCGCATTCGATTCATTCTCCAGTTCTTTCAATACACCCTGGATAGTCCGGATA
>JAEZBW010000067.1 GCA_023426765.1 Bacillota bacterium | reverse complement strand
TCCTTGGGGTTTTTTATTCACAGGTTCACGCAGTTTTAATGCCGTTTTTCTGTCTTTTCCACAGACCTTACCGCTCACTTCCTGCGCAATCCGCTTACCAAACACAAGCCCTTCGAGAAGCGAGTTGCTTGCAAGGCGGTTCGCACCATGAATGCCGTTGCAGGCTGCTTCACCGCAGGCGTAAAACCCTTCAACACCCGTTCTTCCAAAGTTATCGGCCTTAATACCGCCCATACAGTAATGCTCCGCAGGAGCAACCGGTATGCGGTCCTTTGTGATATCAATACCATAATTCATACAGGTTTTATATATGTTTGGGAAACGGTTTCTTAAATATTCCGCATCCTTATGAGAAATATCCAAAAACACATGAGTCGTATCACTTTTTTGTATTTCTTCAAAAATCGCCCTGGAAACAACGTCCCTTGGAGCGAGCTCAGCCAGGGGATGATAACCGGGCATGAAGCGTTCACCCTGGTCGTTTAAAAGAATTGCCCCCTCGCCCCTGACGGCTTCAGAAATGAGGAAGGATCGGTTTTCGGAATGATAAAGCACCGTAGGATGAAATTGCACAAATTCCAAATCCACCAGCTTGCAGCCTGCACGGTATGCAAGCGCTGCTCCATCTCCGGTAGCAACCGGCGGGTTTGTGGTGTAATTGTATAACTGACCATAACCACCGGAAGCACAAATAACTATATCCGTTGAAAAGAATTGCTTTTCATTCTTATCTTCATCATACACCAACAAGCCTTTTATTTGCTTGTCCTCTGTAATAATATCGATCGCAAAGGTCCGTTCGTGAATTTTCACATTTTCGCATTGTAAAACTGCTTGAATTAAAGTGTCACATACTTCCTTGCCGGTAGCACCCGGCTATTCCGCTCCCAATAATAACCGCATCATAATGCTCCACAGGTATGGTATTTGTATCAAAATTGGTTAAATATCTTTCCACGGTTTCCTTCCTGGGCTGTTATCCTTTTGGCAAAGTAGCATAGTTGTTGCTATAGATAGTCGCCTTTTTAGCCAGATTTTTATTCCTGCCAGGTTAAGCCGGTTTCTTTCCATACAAGCCCAAATGATCTGTGTGGATAAACCATCTGACATAAAAAACAATGCCTTCAAGTTCGTTCCACTTATATATTTTCACTGAAATCATCATTCATAATTGTAATACGGAATAAGCCTTTTGTAAAGATTGAAGACCAACTATTTGAATCGACTTATATTCTCATTTTCGAAGTGCATTCCGGTAATACGTGTTAACGATCGCTGGAATTTGGGAATATTCCCTTTAAAGTTCATCAAGGTTAGTCCCTTTCATGGTTTTCAGGTTTTCATTGAGCAATTCTGCGGATGTTAAAACAGGATGCTTTAGGAAAAACTGGGCTTGCGGTAGCACCCGATTATTCCGCGCCTACAGCACCTGCTTCCTATACGCCACTTGTAGCTTTACAGCTCCAGCGTCTTCTACTGTGAGAGACCCTGGTGTCAATTACGTATTCCGTATTCACCCTACAACTGCCATGGTGTATCAGAGTGTATCATGAGTAAGTATTATCATAATGCCATCACAAAAATTTTAATTCACTGCCTGGAATATTGTCAAAACAAACTCTTCACCGGATTCATGAAGTAGTGGTTCCTTTGCTCCTGCTTCCTTCATTGTTTTCAATATCATGGGTATACCTCTGCCGAGTTGGTCAATATATCTGAGGTTCTCCATGTATTTAACCAGGAAAGGATTCCTTGAATAAGAAATACCAATCTTCATTTTATCTACTGTCACAGTGTTTGGCAATCTACCGGGACTATGAAACTCTATTCTGTCATCAAACATGAATATTCTAATCCTTGAACCACTAATGCTGTAGTTGCGATGCACCAGTGTATTAACGATTGCCTCTCTTAGTACAAGAAGAGGATATTCATCTTTTTCCTCACGCTTAATTCCATTAATAACAGAAGGTGATTTTATGTTGTTTTTCAAAACCACCATAGCCTGCTCTGCAATATCCTGTATTCTCCCACCTAGAACCTTTTTGTCTATGAGCTCATCTGTAATTTCTGCACCTTTAAAATGTGCAAAGCTGATGCCGTTCTGCGGAAGCCTGCTTTCTGGATTTTTTCCAAAGACCAGCAGCCCTCCAACAGTACAAAGTGTTTTTCCATTAGCTTCTGTCATAATATCAGCATTCATAAGGATTCTTTCGGTTGTTTCTTTCGTTTCTTCGTGTAGGTCAAAGGTATTATACTTTAAAAAATAGTCCCTGATGACGTCAATATTCAAATCTTTCATGGATGTATTCTCAACCGGAGAAATATCAAACTGTAATGCTCCATTTGCTTCAAATAACCTTAAAAGCTCTTCTCTTGAAGCAATTCGTTTTGTAGTACCAACGCGTATGTAGTACTTATGGTCTGTAGTATAATAAGGCTTACTTAAACCTTTATGTATAGTAATTATTGCTATTTTTCTACTATCTATATCAACACTCTGGAAGGTAGGTATAATGTGAGGGATACAATTATTCCGGCATACATTCATAACTTTTTCTTCAATCAGAGTATCATCAATACCCTTTATACAGCCATTATCATCTACTCCGATAAGTATCATTCCGCCCTCAGCGTTAGCAAAGGCGACGATTTCTTCAGCCAAGTCCCTGGCTTTTATGCCTTCTTCCTTAAACTCTATATATGAATTTTCACCGTTGTTTATTATTTCTTTAATTTCTTGTACCTGCATGGTAACCACCCTCTTAAACTCTTTGTAATCTTTACTTTATCATTATCTTACCATTGTATCTATCTGATTGTGTCTATTGCCCAAGTCAAATCTTTCCATACTATTTATTGACTTGATCCCATTAATCGAGCATGTGCCGTTTTGCTTGCAGAAGGATTCGACTCGCACTTATTTCACTTGTGCTATATATGGTAAATCATCAATTTAACATATATAGACTAGATAATTCTACCATAAAAAAGGAACTATATCAATTTTCACGGAGAAACACAGGGATGGTTCTTTAAGGGGTTAAACGGATATTTTGCCCCTAAAATAGTGATATAAGCTAAAATGCCAGATCATCTTCAAGCGAAGTGATCTGGCATTGTGTCCTTTTCTCAGTCTCTTCCACCATCAATGATCCATTTGCTCCCCGTGATGATGGGTATTGAAGATGTTGTGGAATTCCAATTCCGATTTGCAGGTTTAAACACACCGCATTTCCTGGCTTCTATTTTCTGCTGACCGGTACAAAAGCTTGTACTCCGTGTTACCATAACACGGGATTTGAATAATAAACAGCCCAATCGCCCGCATCAATGGCTTCCTGATAAGAGCTGTAGTTTTTTTCAAGATAAAAACCCGTTCTTGCCATCGGTGTTTCTCCATTCCTTTTTGTGTTGCCGTCGTTTTGAACACTGTAAGAAATATGGGCATTATCAGGATGCACATTCTGATAGATTTTCCGTTCCTTTGAGTAAGCCATCTTCTCTGATAAAATCGTGTTGCCCCGGTTGTCAAAGTATGTAATGGTGCCATACACCTCTTCACCGGATTTGCTCTCATAAATGACAAAATCCTCCGAGGGCGGTACCGACACGCGGTAGCGGAAAAGGAAGAAATCCTCCGGCTTGCAGTACTCGGGCATCGACAGCTGCGTTTCGGTGAGCTGAGGATTTGACACGAACACCTGGTTGGAGTCGAACGACAGAACCTCCCCTGAAGTTTTTGTCAGCTTTTTGTTATCCAGCATCAATTCCTTTGTGGATATAGCCTTCCATGAATTACTCACCGGATAATTGATGCTTCTCAGGTATTCCTCATCGTAGGTTAAATAAATGTACTGCCCCGCATAGGAAGCCGAACTCACGCCGTAGCCGCTGCGGTAGCTTTCAACATTTCTTTTTATCATTTCTTCATCCGCTCCGGGCTCTCCGATTCTCTTGATGATGTTACTGATGTACCCGGCAGCATCAAATTCAATAAGCAGGTGGATTTCAAGCGGTGCACCATCCTCCCGAGGCTGGGGCAGAATGACATAATCCTCTGTGGCGGGATGAAAATAGGTGTCATCTCCCGGGCCTTCGCTAAATCCCATATCATAAACCACCGCGGGGAAAACAGGTGCCGGAAGCACTGCTGTCATCATGGAGCGTGAAAAGGTTCTTGAAAAGTATAATCCGCCGAGATCCTCCATAAAGGTTTGAAACGCCTTGTCGTTCAGTTTTTCAGCACCCTCGGGAAATCTGACACTATAATTGTACATCATCTCAAAGGTTTCCGTTTCAAACAAATCCACTTCCCCTTCGGGCAGTGTGAGGGAGATTTCCAATTGGTCTCCTTTTCGGACTGCATCTGGAAAACCAAAATTGATAGTGTCCGATCCAACCTGCTTCAGAAGATAGGAAACGGGCGGGTCATCCATTTGCACATTATCAAACCGAGCGAGGAGGATATAGCTCTCAAAGTTGATCTGCCACTGCAGCCCGACATCAGCCTTCGTATTCACTGCCTTGATAACTGCCGGGGCTATCTTTTTTATATCCCTGTTCGCATTCGCAAGCGCCTGATCGATTCCATCAATGGTAAAGATCGCATTGCGAGCGCTCCTTACACTGACATTCAGGTCAAATGAAGCCTGCTTCGGGTTTTCCGTCGCAGGGTCCTGAGGTTGGTTTGTATTGTCCTGAGACTGGTGCTGTGTGGTACTTTCCTGGGGCGGCTGGGGGTTTTTATTCCCTTTATCTGCCTTTGATTTGCCGCACCCCGCGGTGAAAACAGACAAAAGCAGGAGTATAACAACAATCGTTCTTTTCAATTTCATACAAGCAGCTCCTCTTCCTCGATATAACGGTGTGTTGCAATTGCTTATGCAATTGCTTCCGTTGTTATAAGTTTATCAGGTTGAACAGGGATGAATTATCTTCACATCGATTCTCATGCAGAAAAATGAACCACGCAGGGGAAATCTTCGCTCCCCTGCGTATTGGTTTCTTACTGCGGCCCCAGATGATGCATCTGTTTTGCCGTGAGGGTGGGCTTTGAAAGATACGCATGGAATACGATCCCTGGATCAGACTGTTGCTGTATCTCACTGAAATAACCACTGTATGCGGCATATTCCTTACTTTCATAATCGGTGGCAGGCCAAACTCCATCCCTTGAAGGATCAGAATAAAATTCCCCAACGTAAACGTTATCTATCGCCATTCCCCGCTCATCATAGGACACCACATGGAGAACTGTTTGTTGCTCCAACTGGGTTTCAGCTAAAAGATAATCCTCGCTTTTGGGCTTATACCGGCCGAGCAGCTTGAAATCGGACAGTGAGGAGGTAACGGGAATCTGTATCGGACAGTCTGCCCCCTCGGGAAGCGTGTCGCTATAGCTGATCTTGTCGGACGTAATCGTCCTTCTTGGCGTGATGTCCCGTTCATACCCCATAAGGCCGATCATCATGACATCCACCGCAGCGCCCTGAACCTCTGATGCCGGAAGCCCGTGCGCCTTGCAGATGACGGATATGGTTTTGCCCTCTCTTTCCCAGTCCACCTTCCATTTGTCGTTATTCCATGATGAAGCATAAACCGTCTCAACATTCCCATTCCGGTTATAGGCATGGTTTTCATAATTCGGTACGATTTCGGAGGGTTGGTTGTTCGATGGAT
>JAEZBW010000048.1 GCA_023426765.1 Bacillota bacterium | reverse complement strand
GACCAGAACCACGTCGCCGGGAGACAGAAAGGATTTCAACTCCGATACATCTTGGTGGTTTTTGTCAAAAGCGCGGCAGTCGATCCCGGTTCGGATGGAGTGGGCTCCTTCGACCATTGCTTTCGCTTCCGGACCAACGGTGAGCAAAATATCAACTCCGTTTTGCGCTGCGAAAACGCCGACTTCAAAATGAGCCTGACGGGAATACTCCCCCAGTTCGAGCATATCCGCCAGCACAGCTACTCTGCGTCCGGCTCGGAACCCCGAAAGGACGTTCAAGCTGCTTTTGACCGCATCGGGACTGGAGTTGTAGGAATCGTCGATGACGGTTACCTCGTTAACATGGTAAATCTGCTGTCGCATGGTGAGCGGGCAGTAATTCTTGAGCGAAGCGGCGGCCAAGTCCAGGGGGACTCCCAGCCGCTTCGCCACAGCAAGACCAGCTAGTGCATCCAGAGCATAGTGCATTCCAAGTACCGGCAGAGTCACATCGACGCTCTCTTTACCCGGAGCAATGCAACGGAAAGTGGTTGTTTCCTTGTGAACCACAATCCCCTCTGCCCGAAAATCACACCAGGGCTCCGTGCCGTAAAAGACAGTCTCATAGGTTGTCTTTCCTCGAAGGCCGGCGAGCATCGGGTCGTCCCCATTTAAAAACAGAACGGACTCCTGTGTAAATCGGTCGGTGATGTGCAGCTTCTCACTTAGGATGTTCTCCCGCGTTTTGAGCTGGCCGATGTGGGCAATGCCGATATTGGTAATGACGGCGTACTTCGGCTCAGAAACCCACGCAAGGCACGTCATTTCTTCAAAATCGCTCATTCCCATCTCCACCACCGCCGCTTCGTGTTCCCTGGAAAACTCGAACATCATCAGCGGCAATCCTATCTGGCTGTTATGGTTTCCCCTCGTCTTCATCACGTTGTATCTTGCAGAGAGTGCAAGCGCAACCATTTCTTTCGTCGTCGTCTTTCCGACACTCCCCGTGATTCCAACAACAGGTATGGAAAATCTCTTCCGGTAAGCGGCGGCAATTTGCTGGAGTGCTAGTTGAGTCGAATCCACCGCGATCCAGGCTTCTTCTGCCTCCATCCGCGTATGCTCCTGCGTCAGCGCCGCAGCCGCCCCCGAGGCAAAAGCGGCATGCAGAAAGGAGTGAGCGTCCACCTTTTCCCCTTTGAGGGGAACAAATAGGGAACCGTCTGCCACCTCCCGACTATCGATCACCACTGAAGTTACCACCATATCCGGGTTTCCACAGAGCAATTTACCACCGCACGCAGCGACAATTTTACGTACTGTCATTTTCATTGTGACAATCACCTCTTCTTTTATAAATTATGCTGCCTACATATTAGCTGTTATAGACACCTTCAACGCTTTGGGAAATCTCTTTGACCAGCTAAACTACGATTGGGAAGTCAAAATAAGTGTTTGGATAGGGTTCGTGTTTCAGTGTGTAATGCCACCACTCGTAATCGTATGAAACAAAACCGCAGGCTTCCATGATAGAGCAAAGGTATTGACGGTTTCTCGCTTCGACTTTCGTGATTACTTTTGCCCCATGATGCGAGATTGGATCCATCAAATCAAAGTCGCCGCCCATTGGAACAAGTATACCGGTAGCCAAATTATAAAGCGTTAAATCAATTGCGCTCCCCCGACTATGACCTGACTTAGCAGCCACATATCCTTTATCAACTATCTCGGATTTATCAATATTCGGATAGTGTTTTCGTTTCGTCCGGCCATCTTCAGGCTGTTTTGACCAGCGCAGAAAACATTCTACAGCGCATTGAGGGCGGTAACCATCCCAAAGAAGCAAGCCGAAGCCGAGGGATGCGGCTTTTTCCCGCGCTTTTTCAAGGGCTGCACACAGAGCTCTCGTACCGACGATTCGATTCGCTATATAACCGTCCACCGGTTTGCCGGTAAAATTATCCCATGTAGCGTATTTAGCATCCCAACGTATTCCGGATACGAACTCGTCTACAAAGACAAAATCATTCTTCATCGTCTTTCTCCTTTCAGTGTCAACAATATAATCCTATCTATCACTTTGGAAAGCGGCAGCCCTGCGGCCGCCATCATTCTCGGATAACGGCTGTATGATGTCATACCGGGCAAAGTATTAACCTCGTTAAGTATCACTTTTCCATCTTCCTTCAGGAACATATCCACCCGCGAAAGTCCCCTGCAACCCAAGGCGCGATATACGGTTTTTGCTGTCTCCTGAACGTGTAAGCGAGCTTCTGCCGAAATGTCCGCAGGAACAGTTACTGTTGAGTTTTCAGAACCATTTTCAGGCTTACTCTCCTGATGAATTCTGAAAAAACCATGTGATAGAGAAATTTGATCTACCTCGCCTGCAATCAAATCCATATCATTCCCTAATATCGCACATCCTACCTCCCTGCCTACTATAGCCTCTTCAATCAACACTTTCGAGTCATACTGTCTTGCGTTTTCCACTGCACTCAGCAATTCTTCTTTTCGATATACTTTACTGACGCCGAAAGATGAACCCGAACGGGCCGGCTTTACAAAAACGGGATAAGTAAGCCGGTCGGCATCTATATTCTCGTTCACCGTTACAGTCCAGAAATTTGGCGTAGCAATTCCCGCGTTTCTAGCGACGATATAAGCAAGGGATTTGTCCATACACAGAGCAGAGCTTTGGACATCACAGCCTACATAGGGAATGCCGGAAAGCTCCAACAAACCTTGCATCGCACCATCCTCGCCAAGTTTGCCATGCAGAACGGGAAACACCATATCCAAACGGATCGTTTTGTATTGTCCCTGCTCCAGAACAAGCAATCCGTGTATGCTTCTATCCGGTGACAGCATAACCGGACTGCAATTGCAGTTTTCCCAATTTGAGTCAGGGCAGTGACAAAGCTTCCAAACACCATCTTTCGTAATCCCGATATAGAACGGTTCAAATTTTTCGATATCAAGGTTCTTTGCGACCTCTTGCGCAGATTTAATGGAAATGGGGTGTTCTTCTGAACAACCACCGAATATAATTGCAATTTTCAACTTATTCATGCTGATTTCTCCTTTCGAATTTCAGGCAATTGATAATCGTGTTTTCAACAGTATCCCTCAAGGCGTTTTCTGTGTAATAAGCAGTGTGCGGAGTTATAAGAACATTCGATAATTTTTGTAACCGTAACAATAGTTTGTTTTCAACGGATTTTTTTCTATAGTCAAAGTAGAATACTCCTTCCTCTCCTTCGAGGACATCCAACGCCGCACCGCCTAGTTTACCACTTTCCAACGCTGGAATAAGAGCCTCGGTATCAATAAGCGAACCGCGTCCAGTGTTGATAATAAACGCGCCATGCTTCATCTGCCCGATACGTTGATGATTAAGAAGATGGTTTGTATCATCATTAAGTGGTGTATGAAGTGTTACAATATCGCTACGCAGTAGCAATACATCAAGAGGAACGTAATCGGCAGAGGTCATTAGACAATGGTCATAGGCTAATATGTGGCAGCCAAAGCCCCGCAGCCTGTCCATAACTGCTGAGCCAATGCGTCCTGTTCCAACTATCCCAATGGTCATATCGCGTAATTCTTTCCCGCGTACATCACCCAATCTGAAATCATGAATATCTGCACGGCTGATAATCGATTTTACATTTCGTATTACCATCAGCATTAGCATTATTGTGTAATCAGCCACGCTATCAGGCGAATAAGCGACATTTTCAACGGAAATGCCTACGTTCTTCGCGTATTTTATATCAATATGGTTATATCCAATGCTTCTTGTGGAGATATACTTTACACCGGCTTTGCTGAGTGCAAGAAGAATTGAATTTGTGATTCGAGTTTTATGACCCACACTGATGCATCGATTTCCAAATACCAATTTAATATTATCTTCAGATACCGCTGCATCTGTGATAGTTAGCATAACACCAAAGCGAGGCGCAATTTCTTGGAACATAGCGATCTCATCCTGCTCGCATCCATAAATTGTGATTCCTGTTTTTGCCATAATTTGGATTTATCCTTTCGTCTTTCCTCTTTGGTTCTCTCGCTCAATATTTCTAATTAAAGTAGACGCAAATCTTTTCTTCACTCTGCTGTTCCCAGATAGAAATATATATAGTTATTTCTTTCCATATCCTATCCCCCCTTCAGAAATATTTAAGCCTGTCCGATTCGGCAATTTCATCTTACCGAAATCAGGCAGGCGATGTTGGAATTTTAACTTATCAAAATCTTAATAAAATCTTATGAAAAACTTATTCTTTTCCTAAGCTGTTGTACACTGCCAATGCATCAGTAACATTGTATTGTTCGGTTTTGTGATTTCCCTTGGCACCAGCTGTTATTAGGATATATTCCTGTCTACCTACTTTGGCGAGACTCGCGAGACATAAACCAGCATCATCGGTATATCCAGTTTTTCCTCCTAAAATTTTTCCATTAATAATGTGTTGATTATTGAGTTCCTCAAATATGGTGCTGTAAAAAGTTATCCCCTCAGGGTGCTTATTAGTAGGTGGTGTGGAATGACGGAATGAAGTAAAAATCACTCGGAAAATATCATTTTGCAAAGCATATCTTAGAAGAATAGCCATATCTTTGACTGTTGTGTAATGGTTTTCATTGTGAAGTCCGGTAACATTTTTAAAATGGGTACTATCCAAACCAAGATCTGCCGCCTTTTGATTCATTATTTTTACGAAATTCTGCTCTGATCCCGCAATCTGTTCAGCAATTCCAATACAGCACTCCGCGCCGCTTGGCAGCATTACTCCGTATAACAGATCGATTGCCCTGACCTGCTCACCCGGCTGAAAACCTGCCATTGATGCATCTGCTTCGTACAGCCCTTGAAACACAGAATTGGTAAGTTTGATTTCCTCCTTCAGATCAGGCAAATTTTCTATTGCAACAATAGCTGTCATTATTTTAGTCAAAGAAGCGGGATATATTTTTTCTTCGCTATTTTTCTGCATCAGGATGGTATTGTCTTTTAAAAGGATCAAAATCACATTAGGACTGTTCAGCATGTCCAAAGACATAGAAACAGAGGAATCGGGTTTTATCTTCGAAGGAGGAACCGGAGTTGTTCTATCGTTATCAGAATCGGATTTTGTCTTTTCGGATTTTGTATTTAAAGAAGAATATGGCGAGGTTTTATCGTCATATTCTTTCTCAAATATATTGTGGTTTCCTGGTGTATTGATTGATTTTAAAACAAAACCAGCAATGACAACCATCAATAAAAGTGTTACAAATATACGTATTCCTGACTTTTTCTTTCTTATTTTTCGTACCATAAAAACAGCTCCTTATTCTTTGCTGATATTATTCAACCACAGAACAATGAGCTATGTTGGAATTCTATCTTATGAACTTCTTAAGAT
>JAEZBW010000746.1 GCA_023426765.1 Bacillota bacterium | reverse complement strand
GCAGTTTGGGTCAGAAGGGAAAACCATTCAGCATTGGAAAAGCGCATCAAGGGGATGGTCGAAAACATCAGACCCGCCGTCATGAGATAATCCCGCCATACCCGAACCATCATGCCATCACTTTCGATCTGCATGGACTTGGCGTCATTCATAGCTTTGATAACCGGAAACAGAGCAAATTTCAACCGCCTGTCGTGGTGGCAGAGGATGAGGGTTTTTACCCATTCGGTAAAATACCGGTTTTTTATCTTGGCTGACAGGCGGTAGAGACCATGCTCCACATTAGGATTGATGAGCCGGATTTCAGACACAAACTCATCAAAGGGTGTTGGAGTTCTTAGGTGAGCCGGAATATACCGGTTCTTCTCCTCTACAAAAAGCTCCACCGCCTTGATGATGTCGTCACAGCCTGCATAGGCGTTGGTGATGATGGACATGGTGTTTTCCAGCCCCTCGATTTCCTCCCGCGCCGCTGTGGAGCTTTTCACTGTCAGGTAAAAGTACGGAGCGGGAAACACACAGACTGCGGTCACCAACGCCAGCCCGGTACTACCGAACAACAACAATCCGGCCATAAAACCACCTGCCGCTGATGCGAACATCATCACAAGGAATTTTTTCCGTGTACATCGGGTTTGCCTGAATAAGGTTGAAAAATGAATGATTATCCGCTCAGTGAGTTTCAGCTTTGTCCCTGTTAGATACAGGCGGCGCTTTTTTAGCTGATTCTGTTCCGCTGTAAAAGGATTCAACTTAAATAAAAGGAATAGGGAAAGGTTTATAAGCACAAACACAAGGATGAGGGACATTTGAATTGGGTTCATGCTACCCCTCCTTCCAAAAAGCATTGGATCTCCTTCTGTGGAACACCGCCTATCAGCAGCCTCTCGGCAAGTATAGGAGAAACACTCCCCAAACGCTTATGGCTTCCCACTACCTTTATAATCCTTCCGGCTTCGTCTCGATCATAATGGTCAACCACATATTTAAAAAGTGTGTTGCCGGTGACTTCACCGTTCTGTACTCCGGTCGCTTCAAAGATTTCCATATACTTTCTGGACTTATCGGGCAATTGCATTTTGAAAAGCATAATCGGAAAAGCTTCCACGATGTTTTTCAGGAGTCGTTCCTCCGACAGGGACGTTCCGGCTTCCAGGCACATGGTCAGGATTCTGTCGTAGGCGGTCCTCGCACTATTGGCATGGAGGGTGCTGACGATGGTATGTCCTGTTCTTCCTGCTTCCTGTACTGTCAATGCTTCCTTACCACGCATCTCTGCAGGAACAAGGATTTCCGGGTGTAGCCGCAGGGACAGCTTTAATAAATCCAGCATAGTGACGGGATTAGGCTCCTCCTTGGTTAAAAGGTGGATGACATCGTTGATCATTGTGCCGCTTTCATCAAACTTTGCCAGCGATAACTCACGGGTATCCTCAATGGTAACAATACGCTTCTCATTGGGTACACAGCTTAGTATGTAACCCATGTCGGCCGTCTTTCCGCTGCCGGTGGCTCCTGCGATGGCTACTGATACGCCGTTGTTGACACAGAGGGTCAGAAAGTCCAACTCCTCCGCTGTGGCTGTCTCCCAACCGATGAGATTTTCCCTTGTGATGTAGGAGGGCTTTTGCTTCCTGATGGAGGCAATGGCTCCGGCATCAGGGTCGACGCAAGGCTCAATCGCTCCGGACATGCGGACGCCCCTTGAAATATAGCTGTCCCCGATGGGTTTTGAGCCGTCCAGGATGACGTTCCCGAACCGGCTCATCTTTCGGACGATATTGGCGCAAGCTTCCGGACTGCTAAAGGTTTCATCCAGCCTCACTTTTCTGTCTCTATACAGCACCCAAATACCGCCTGAGCTGTTGACATTGATTTCCTCTGTATTACTGTCCTGCAGGTATGTGGATAGAAGTCCCATTCCAGCCATATCATGATACACGGCATCAACCAACTCGGAGATATTCCGAAGGTCTTTGGCCACCAGCTGCTCGCTGTTTAGATAACGCATAATAAGATCCTTGAGCTTCTCTTCGGCTTCCTCTGAATACAACACCTGGGCCAGCTCTGCGGAGTGGTTTTTTGCGATGATCCTTTGCAGTTTGTCGAGGATTTCTCCGTAATCCTGAGCCTTCAGGTTCTCCCCGCTGTCGGAGCGTCTTTTATTGGCCCGGTATATTAAGTCGTTGATTGAAAATCTGCTGTTCATGGCTTCCCCCCACCTCCCAAGATACTGTTAACGATTTCCTCCAGTACCTTGCCGTAGCGCCTGCAAGGGCGGTCACGGAAGAAATACAGGGGTGATCCGGCATTTTGGAGTTCACACGCCCGTTTGATATAGGGCAGTTCATAAGCAAAAGGTAGTTCCGTCATGCTTCGATAGGTCTTGTCGTCAAACTCACCATTGGGAGCCAGTAGGATATGAGCTTGCTTTTCCCCAATATGCAGCTCCCGCGTAAAATCTGAAACGCCCCGGTACCACATCTGCGCCGCGATGGACGGCCTGTGCAGGGTGAAAATCTTTTCGGCCAGCCAAAGTCCCACGCCTGATACAGGATTATTTATCTCTGCAGCTCCGTCCACAAGGATAATGTCAAATACCAAAGCCACGGAGTTCAGCATCTCTTCGATACTTTGCAGGCTCACTGTATCGCAGAGCAGACCGGAATAGTGGGTGGGTATGGACAGGAAGAATAGATTTTTGATTTCCCCGTATTCCATAAATTTTTCTCCGATGTTATGGTTATCCTCTTTCAAGGCTTCAAACAGTCCCTTTCCCGGAGGAACGGTCTGCCCGAAAAAGATTTGCAATTCTCCATAGGTCAGGTTTGAGGTAATAAGGCCCACCAGTACGTCACGCTTGGAAAGAGCACAGGCCAGATTGACTGCAAAGGTGGTTTTACTGCTATTACTACCACCCCAGACGGCATAGATTTTACCGCTCATGGCTCACACCCCGTTTCTCAAAGATGAGATGCAACTTACCGGTGTATTCGGCCTGGATGAGCTTTTCAGCCTGCGCTTCGGTGACAACCAGGGTCACAGCCTTTGGAATGGGATCACCAGTGGGCGACTGACTACCGGACTGCTGCTCCCTGACCTTGGCGGTGTTTTGTGTTCGTGCATTCTCAACACTATAGACCTCCAGTCCTTTCAGTTCGGGATAGAGGATGACTTGGGGGGATGAATCTTTACCATCGGAAGCTTTCTCCATAAACACGGCCACTGTTACAATGTCCCCACTTTGCAGATGGGAGGAAAGCCCCGCCGCAACACTCGGAACACTCACGGTAACGAGTCGTTGATGATTAGCAGAAATGCTGTCCAGCTTTACATCGGCAAGATAGTCTCCAAGTTTTTTGGAAAACAAATAATCCCCTTTAGTAATATCAGTCTGCGCGACTTTTCCTACAATCAGGGCTTTGTCATTTAGGATGCCTTCCGGGAGGCCATAACCTCCCACTTCCACATTAGCAAGGTGTTTATTCTCTATTTTGGTGCCTGCCTGAATGTCCTCCGCTGCCTGCAGCACCATGACCGTTTCACTTTTGCTCTCGTAAAAACTTGGTAAGAGTACAAAAGAAACAGATGCCGCCAGTACTAGGC
>JAEZBW010000744.1 GCA_023426765.1 Bacillota bacterium | reverse complement strand
GCTTACAGGTGGTTTCAATGCAGGGGGACACGCTACTTTTCGGCGGGCCATTCTTATGGCGAAGTGTCCCCCATTTGGCATAACCATGTACTGGAAGGAAGGTTAATCATGGCAAAGTATATTTTTGTAACGGGCGGTGTGGTCTCGGGTCTTGGAAAAGGAATCACGGCTGCATCTCTTGGCCGGCTTTTAAAACTGAGAGGTTTAAAGGTTGCATCCCAAAAGCTCGATCCCTACATCAATGTGGATCCGGGTACAATGAACCCTTACCAGCATGGTGAGGTTTACGTCACCGAGGATGGAGCCGAAACCGATTTGGATCTGGGTCACTATGAACGCTTTATCGATGAGGATTTGAATAAGTTTTGCAATCTGACCACCGGAAAAATATACTCCAACGTCCTGAACAGAGAGCGCTGCGGAGATTATCTTGGCAGCACCGTTCAGGTTATTCCGCACATCACCAACGAAATCAAGGATTTCATCTATAATGTGGGTCGCAAGTCCCATGCAGATATCGTCATCACCGAAATCGGCGGCACTACCGGTGATATTGAAAGCCAGCCGTTTCTGGAGGCCATCCGTCAGGTTGGCCGCGAAGTGGGCCCAGGGAATGCGTTATACATACATGTAACGCTGGTTCCATACTTAAAGGCCTCCGGAGAGCACAAATCCAAGCCCACGCAGCATTCGGTGAAAGAGCTTCAGGGCATGGGAATCACCCCCGACATCATTGTTTTACGCAGCGATGAACCCATTGAGGACAAGAGCATCCTGAAAAAGGTGTCGGAATTCTGTAATGTAAAACCCGATTGTGTCATTGAAAACCTGACCATTCCAATCCTGTATGAAGCCCCTTTGATGCTGGAAAAATCTCGCTTTTCAGAAATCGTCTGCAGGGAATTATGCATTAAAGCTCCCGAACCGGATTTGACCGAGTGGAATGCTCTGGTGGACAGCATCAAAAAGCGGACCGATACAGTCACCATCGGCCTTGTGGGTAAATATGTTCAACTGCGCGATGCCTACCTGTCGGTGGCTGAAGCGTTGAATCATGCAGGATATAAACATAGCGTCCGGATCAAAATCGATTGGATTGATTCTGAGACCTTGAAGGAAGACAATTACCAGGATAGATTGTCCGGTCTGAGCGGAATTGTAGTTCCCGGAGGCTTCGGCAACAGGGGCATCGAAGGGAAAATTCTTGCGGTTCGGTATGCCCGTGAAAACAACATCCCTTATCTCGGCCTTTGCCTTGGCATGCAAATCGCCGTGATAGAATACGCCAGGAGCATTCTGAAGCTGGAGGATGCAAACTCACGGGAGTTTAATGACAAGAGCGAAAATCAGGTGATTAATTTTATGCCTGGCCAGAATGATGAGATTGACAAAGGTGGTACGCTGCGCCTTGGCAGCTACCCGTGCAGCATCGTGCCCGGCTCTTTGATGGAAAAATGCTATCAAACGTCCTTCATTCATGAGCGGCACCGTCACCGTTATGAATATAACAATGATTACCGGGAAAAGCTTTCGGCCGCCGGGCTGTTTATCAGCGGCACCTCCCCAGACGGTCGGCTGGTTGAAACTATTGAGATTCCTGAAAATGATTTCTTTGTCGGGGTACAGTTTCATCCCGAGTTTAAAAGCCGCCCCAATAAGCCCCATCCTCTGTTTCTCGGCTTTGTCGATGCGTCTGCGGCAAAAGCAAAGCAGCAGGCTCCTGTAAAGTGACTTAGAGAAAACTGAGTGAAATCATACCTTTTTACTGAACAATTGGATTGGATGTTTTCAACCTACCTGCGAACAGCTGAGTGAAACAATACCAGGATCTCACAATCGATTTTGGAAAGGCTGAGTGAAAAATGGATGAACTTCGTGAAGAATGCGGCGTGTTCGGCGTCTATTCGCTGAAGCGGGAAAATGTATCGTTGCTGACCTATTATGGCTTGTTCGCACTGCAGCATCGTGGGCAGGAAAGCTGCGGCATCTCGGTTTTTGATGATGGCAGCTTCCGCACTTTCAAGGATGTTGGGCTTGTGAATGAAGTATTAACGGACAAGGCGATCGAGATGCTCGGTTCCGGAACCATGGCGGTAGGTCATGTGCGGTATGGCACCACCGGCAATTCCAGCCGGGTGAATGCCCAGCCAATCGAGGTGAAGCATATCCGGGGCAGGCTAGCAACCGTACATAACGGCAATATCGTCAATGCTTCCGAGCTTCGGGAGGCGCTTGAGCTGGAAGGCGCCATTTTTCATACATCCAGCGATACCGAAGTCATTTCCTATGTCATCACGAAAGAACGCATTACCAGCTACGTCATCGAGGATGCGGTCATGCATGCCATGAACAGACTGGACGGTGCATACTCGCTGATTTTAATGAATGAAGAAAAGCTTATCGCTGTCCGGGACAAATATGGGTTCAGACCGCTTTGCTACGGCAGATCAAATAGCGGAACCTATGTGGTCGCATCGGAAAGCTGTGCTCTGAATGCTGTTGACGCTCATTTCATCCGGGATCTTGAGCCCGGAGAAATTGTGGTTTTTGACAGGCAGGGGGTTCATTCGATTCGGGCGCATTGCAGCCAGGTGAAGCCTTCGATGTGTGTGTTTGAGTATATCTATTTTGCCCGGCCCGATTCGGTGATCGACGGTTGTCCCGTCCATATCGCCAGGCTTCGTGCAGGTGAATTTCTCGCACAGGAACACCCCGTCGCCGCGGATATAGTCGTAGGGGTTCCGGATTCCGGTATCGACGGAGCGATCGGATATTCAAAATCCTCCGGAATCCCATACGGGATAGGATTTATTAAAAACAAGTATATCGGCAGAACCTTTATCTCCCCGGCCCAAAAGCTTCGGGAGGAATTGGTCAGGATCAAGCTGAACCCCGTTACGGCGACGGTGAATGGCAAGCGTGTCGTACTGGTGGATGATTCCATCGTTCGCGGAACCACCAGCGCAAGAATTGTCCGGCTGCTGCGGGAGGCCGGCGCACTGGAAATCCACATGCGGATTACCTCTCCCCCGTTTGTGAACCCGTGCTATTTTGGAACGGATATTGATTCACGAAAAAACCTGATAGCATGCAGCCATACTGTGGACGAAATCGCCAGGCTGATCGGCGTAGACAGCCTTGGGTTCCTGAATGATAAGAGCTTAGGCCGGCTGGTGGACGATACCGGCGAAAAAAGCCTGTGTACCGCCTGCTTTACCGGCACATACCCAACGAGGATTCCGGAAATTGCAAATAAAGAAAGGTTTGATGCCTGATGAAGAAACATCTTATATTGGAAAACGGAACGATCTTTACCGGTGAGGCCTTTGGCGCACCCGGTGATGTGATTGCAGAGATTGTGTTTAATACCGCCATGACCGGATATATGGAAACACTGACCGATAAAAGCTATACCGGGCAGGCCGTTGTTCAGACTTTCCCGCTGATTGGAAACTACGGTGTCATACCGGAAGATGCCGAAAGCGACGCGGTCAGTGTTTCTGCCTATGTCGTAAGGGAGTTCTGCCAGGTTCCATCCAATTTCCGCAGCGGCGGTGACCTGGACGGTTATTTGAAGCAGACCGGAACGGTGGGAATATCGGGTATTGACACCCGAGCCTTAACACGTATTTTGCGGGAATCCGGAACCATGAACGGGATCATTACCGATAACCCGGACAAGGTTGCGATAGATGAAGTGAAAAGTTACAGAATCGTCAACCCTGTTGCAAAGGTCAGCATCAAATCCAGTCGAACCATTGGAAACGGCGGAAAATATAGAATAGCACTGCTGGATTTCGGAGTGAAGGAGAATATCCTGCGCTCCTTGGTGAAAAAAGATTGTGAAGTAACCCTGCTGCCATGGAATACGAGTGCCGAGGAAATCCTGAAGCTGAAGCCCGACGGCATCTTCCTGACCAATGGGCCCGGTGATCCCACCGACAATGTCGAAACGATCGAAACCCTGAAAGCGCTGAACCCGTATAAAATCCCCACGATGGGCATCTGCCTGGGGCACCAGCTGCTTGCTCTCGCGAACGGTTTCAGGACCGAAAAGTTGAAATACGGCCACCGCGGTGCTAATCATCCCGTCCGCGACCTGGAAACCGGCAGGGTATATATCTCTTCGCAGAACCATGGATATGCGGTCGTGCGGGATTCCATAGATCCGTCGATTGCCGTAGAAGCGTATATCAACGGAAATGACGGCACGAATGAAGGATTGAAGTATAACAATGCTCCTGCCTTCTCGGTGCAGTTCCACCCTGAAGCATGCGGCGGGCCTCAGGACACGGGGTTCCTGTTTGACAGGTTCATCTCAATGCTTTGGGGATGACGATTGTTCCTGAGGAAATCGTGTGGACAGATCAACCATCAGTTTATCTCAATGCTTTAAATGTGTGTCCATTCTGCCGGATTTGTCATTATTTCGATTATTGTGAAATAAAACCGAATCCAGGCTTATTGAGCAACTAACCTGAATAGGCTTTATCTGGGGGTTACAGCCCATTTTTATATGGAGGGGGGGTTCTCGCCTTTCTATGTTTATACCTTTCCCCTCATTTCCCTTTTTTGAACCAATGGAGGATTACATATGCCAAAAAAGCAGAACATTCATAAAGTCCTTGTCATCGGATCCGGGCCTATCGTCATCGGCCAGGCCGCTGAGTTTGATTATGCGGGAACACAAGCCTGCCGTGCTCTGCGTGAGGAAGGCATGGAGATCATCCTTGTCAATTCCAACCCGGCGACCATTATGACCGACCGGGCCATGGCCGACAGAATTTATATCGAGCCGTTGACGAAGGCCACCCTGAAAAGAATCATTCAAAAGGAAAAGCCTGATGGCATCCTTTCCGGACTGGGCGGACAAATCGCATTGACGCTTTGCATGCAGCTGGCCCGGGATGGTTTTTTGGAAGCAAACCAGGTACAGCTTTTGGGTTCGTCCCCGGAATGCATAGAAAAGGCCGAAGACCGGCAGCGGTTCAAGGAGACGATGGAAGCTATCGGCCAGCCCTGCATCCCCTCCGGTGTGGCAACTAACTGCCCCGATGCCCTTGCATTGGCAAAGGAAATCGGATATCCCGTCATCGTACGGCCTGCATTTACACTGGGTGGCTCCGGCGGCGGTATTGCAAAGGATGATGCCGAGCTGATGGATATTGCCGGCAATGGTCTTGCGCTGTCTCCCATCTCGCAGATACTGGTTGAAAAAAGCGTTGCCGGCTGGAAGGAAATCGAATATGAAGTGATTCGGGATGGAATGGGCAACGCGGTCACCGTGTGTTCCATGGAGAATTTTGACCCCGTCGGGATACATACCGGGGACAGCATCGTCATCGCACCTGCGGTTACACTGGCAGACAAGGAATACCAGATGCTGCGCACGGCATCCTTAAATATCGTCTCGGCCCTTGGGGTTGAAGGCGGCTGCAACTGCCAGTTCGCGTTGAATCCGGATTCCTTCGAGTACGCGGTGATCGAGGTGAATCCCCGTGTGTCACGTTCTTCAGCGCTGGCATCAAAAGCTACAGGATACCCTATTGCGAAAGTAGCCACGAAGATCGCTGTGGGTTATACGCTGGACGAAATAAAAAATGCCGTCACCGGCAACACTTATGCGGCCTTTGAACCCGCGTTGGACTATGTTGCCGTTAAGCTTCCGAAATGGCCCTTTGACAAGTTCGTACACGCGAAGCGGACTCTGGGTACCCAGATGAAAGCCACCGGCGAGGTCATGGCCATCGACAACAGCTTTGAAGCCGCACTGATGAAAGCGATACGCGGCGCCGAGCTTCAGACAGACCGGCTGTACCTGCCCGGAATTGCGAAAATGTCCACCGAAGAATTGGTCCTCGGGCTTCAGGAAACCACCGACGAAAGGGTTTTCCTTGTAGCAGAAGCATTGACCAGAGGGATTCCGGTTGATCGGATTTTTGAGCTTACAAAAATTGATCGATGGTTTTTGAGTAAAATTCAGTTACTAAACGACTTTGAGGCCGGCATTCGCGGCCGCAGGCTTTCATATGACGAAATGGCAAAAGCGAAAAAGCTGGGATACACCGACAAAGCGATTGCGGCAATAACGGGTCATCAATTGGAATATAGCCTCTCCCCCGTCTATAAAATGGTGGATACCTGTGCGGGAGAATTCGAGGCACAAACACCTTATTTCTATGCCACTTATCATGGTTCAGGAAGTGAGAATGAGGCGTCTTTGGGACACGAGAATGAGGCTGCTCATTCTGTTGTTGCCAAATCAGAAACCGACACTCAAAGCGTTATTGTTCTTGGTTCGGGCCCCATTCGTATCGGCCAGGGTATCGAGTTTGACTACGCCGCTGTGCATTGCGCACAAGCGTTAAGAAAGCTGGGCTACCGCGTCATCATTATTAATAACAATCCCGAGACGGTCTCAACCGACTTTGACATGTCCGACAGGCTTTATTTTGAGCCGCTTTCTCCCGAAGATGTGCTGCATATCATCCGACAGGAAAACCCTATCGGTGTGGTGGTGTCCTTCGGCGGGCAAACCGCCATCAAACTGACGAAAACGCTGAAGGCAAAGGGGATCACCATTTTGGGGACCTCCGCCGACAGTATCGATATGGCCGAAGACCGGGAACGGTTTGATTCACTGCTTGAGAAACTGCAAATCAACCGTCCCAAAGGCTTTTCGGTGATGACACAGCAGGCTGCACTGAATGC
>JAEZBW010000617.1 GCA_023426765.1 Bacillota bacterium | reverse complement strand
TCGTTTGGTATAATATTACCAAACGAGGTGAACTGTATGTCATATACGATAAACAGTCTTGATAAGCGCAGCGGAATTACATATGTATACGCCGTAGATTCCTATTGGGACAAGGAAAAGCAACAGTCCCGTTCAAAGCGTACACTAATTGGGAAACTCGATCCGTTCACAGGGGAGGTGATCCCGACTGATGGTCGCGGAAAAAAGCGGATAGAGAACCTTGAAAAAGCAACTGCGGCAGATGCCACCCCTCTCAAAACAGGACCGGTACCTGTTATCCGTACAGAACGAACCTTTTACGGTGCGACGTACTTGTTAGATCAGATCGGTGAAGTAACCGGAGTCACGATGGATCTAAAGACATGTTTCCCGAATAGCTACAAGCAGATGCTCTCGATTGCCTACTACCTGATACTTGAAGATCAGAATCCTTTGTTTCGTTTTAAAAAATGGGGCTTGATACATCGCCATCCTTACGGAAAAGACATTTCTTCTCAGAGGAGCAGTGAGCTATTCCAGTCGATTACTGAGGAGCAGAAAATGCATTTCTTTCGCCTTCAGGGAAAGCGCAGAGCTGAGAAAGAATATTGGGCGTATGATACGACATCAATTTCGAGTTACTCAGATACTCTGCGCCAGGTAAAGTACGGAAAGAATAAGGACGATGATCAGCTTCCTCAGATCAATCTGGCACTAATCTTCGGTCAGGATTCGAAGCTTCCATTTTACTACCGTAAGCTTTCCGGGAACATTCCGGATGTAAAGACTATAAATGAACTGGTAAGGGAACTTGACATTCTCGGGTACGGAAAAATCAAAGTCGTTTTGGATCGCGGCTTCTACAGCGCCGAAAACATCAATGCTCTGTTCAAGAACCACTACAAGTTCGTTGCCGGTGTCAATACTTCACTTACGTATGCTCGGGATTTCATTCGGGAGATTAAAGACACAAAGGATCATTACGAATACTATAATTCTGGCTACGAACTGTACGTCTTTAGCAAGAGTATAGCCTGGGACTATGAACAGAGTCGCCCATACAAAGGCGATGTCATCAATGAAGAACGTCGTGCATACCTGCATCTATACTTCAACCCTGACAAGCAGGCTGATGACGGTAAGAACTTCGCTAGAAAGCTCGATAAACTGAAGGCCGAGATACTCGATGGTCATCGCGCCGCAGAGCATGAGAATGAGTACAAGAAGTACTTCATCATCAAAGAGACACCCAAGCGCGGTATTACGCTGACAGTAAATCAGGATGCCGTAGAAAAAGCAAGGGAAAGATATGGCTTCTTTGCTCTCATCAGCAATGATGTAAAAGATCCCCTCGCAGCGCTCAGCATCTATCGCATGAGAGATGTAATCGAGAAAGCATTCTTTGATGTCAAGGAACGACTTAATCTCAAACGTACGTTGGTTTCTTCAGAAACTGGGCTCGAAGGAAAGCTCTTCGTTGAATTCATAGCTCTTATATACCTTTCCCACATCAAACAGAAGATGGAGGGAAAAGGACTGTTTTCAAAGTACACTATGCACCAGCTACTTGACGAGCTTGATGTCATTGAATGCTTCACAGAACCCGGGAAAGCTCCGATTCAGGGCGAGGTTTTGAAAAAGCAGGAACAAATATATCGGGATCTCGATGTCACGCCCCTATTGGCTTCACCCGATAAGATTTAACACATAAGAAGACATCGTTTGGTATTCCGGGAATGCAGGATAAATGCGTGCAGAGAGGTAAGTGCTTTGTTGTCAGAGGAGACAAAACACCCGAATACAGGTGCGTACCCACTGGAACGCACCACAAGCCTCGACCTGCATGACAGGTACCGCGGATGGTTTACAGGTACTAACCGTGAACAGTAACTGACCTCATCCGGCTGTTAAGAAGAACTTGAACCCTTGAGCCTGGAGGGATACAATGGTGAAAGATCAATCCCGATCACATTCAAACCACGGAGGAAACATAAATGTACAGCTTTAAAAATGATTACAGTGAGGGCGCTCATCCGGAAGTAATGAAATTATTGCTGGAAACCAATATGCAGCAAACTGAGGGCTACGGCCTTGATCCCTATTCATCCCGGGCGATTCAGATCATAAAATCACTGATCCAAAGGGAAGATGCAGATATCCACCTGATCCCCGGCGGTACACAAACAAACCTGATTGTCATTTCGGCCTTCCTCCGGCCTCATGAAGCAGTCATCTCAGCTGCAACCGGCCATATTCTGGTTCACGAAACCGGTGCGATAGAGGCAACGGGGCATAAGGTACTATCGGTGGAAACTGCTGACGGAAAGCTTCGTCCAGCCGACATCAATGGAGTAATATGCGCCCATACCGACGAGCATATGGTCAAGCCTAAGCTTGTCTATATCTCTAATTCGACCGAAATCGGTTCTGTTTACAGTAAAAAAGAACTGGAGGAGTTGTATACCTGCTGCAGGGAAAACTCCCTGCTGCTTTATATGGATGGAGCCAGGCTGGGCTCGGCATTATGTTCTGAAGGAAACGATGTGGAGCTGGCGGATATCGGCAGACTGGTGGATGCATTCTATATTGGCGGAACAAAGAATGGAGCATTGCTTGGAGAAGCACTTGTCATCTGCAATGATTCGTTGAAAAGTGACTTCCGTTTTCTCATTAAGCAAAGGGGTGCGATGCTGGCTAAAGGAAGAATCATTGGCATACAGTTTCTTGCCTTATTTATAGACAACCTGTATTTCAGCTTGGCCAGGCATGCAAACGAAATGGCTTCGCTGCTGCGGCAGGGCATTCGGGACGCAGGCTATGGCTTCTTTTCAGAATCACCGTCCAACCAGATATTCCCTATTCTCCCCAACCGGCTGATTCAAAGGCTGCATGAGAATTTTGACTTTTACATCTGGAAGGAAATCGACGGTGAACATGCGGCTATCCGTCTGGTAACCTCATGGGCTGTGGAAAAAGATACGATTCTGCAGTTTATCGAAGAAGTGAGAAACTTCAGCAGGAAGCCTGGGAGCCTTTGAAAAACACAACGATTCGGAATTGTACTGGAGGAATGTTCCATGCCAAAAGAAATTGAAAGAAAGTTCCTGGTTCTTGACCAGTCCTACAGGCAGCTTGCGAAAGGTGTTTTATACCGGCAGGGCTATCTGTCCTCCAATCCCACTGTCAGAATCAGGATTATTGACCAACAGGCTTTATTGACGATTAAGAGCTCTGCTACAGGCATATCCCGTTCGGAATTTGAATATGAAATCCCCCTGCAGGATGGTCTGGAGATGGTCAGCCATCTCTGCAGAGGGCCGGTAATAGAGAAATACCGGTATAAGATAGAATACGAAGGCTTTACCTGGGAAATCGACGAGTTCCTGAAGGACAATGAAGGCCTGGTGGTAGCAGAAATTGAACTGAAATATGAAGAACAGGTCTTCAGTAAACCATCCTTTATCGGCGAAGAAGTAACCCATGACAGAAGATACCGCAACTCCAGCCTGGTAAACCGCCCCTACAACACCTGGGGCAAAAATGCATAACTTCTGTCATGTGCAGCACCTGGTATTCGCTAAATCAACGGTCAACTGCTTTTTTCCGCACTATACTTTAAAGCTTGATACACTCTCTGTCAGGGTTTCAGAATTCTTTCTGGCTGAAGTCATCAATTCAGAAACCATGTTCGCTCTTTCCATGACATCCTGCGCTTTTTGAGCAATACTTTGCGTTCCCTGGGCTTCTTCATTGTTTGAGTTGGTGATCTCGCTGAGTGCACTCACCATATTATGGATGGAAGCGAGCAGTTCCTCGGAGGTTGCCGAAAAATCGGTGACCATTTCCTGAACTGACTCGGCGTCACTGTAGTATTGCTCCCCGATTTCCACCATTGTATTGTAATCGCCGATGACTTTCGTGTCGATAAAATGCAAGGCTTTCTCAGAGCTTGACGCAAGATCACGGACCGATGTTATGACCTCGGTGGTTATATTCCGGATTTGATTTGCGGTCTTCTTTGAGTCCTCTGCAAGTTTTCGTATTTCTGCGGCTACTACCGCGAAACCCTTACCTGCCTCTCCTGCTCTGGCAGCTTCAATCGCAGCGTTCAGAGAAAGCAGGGTTGTCTGATCGGTTATTTGAAGGATGGATTTTGTAAGAACATTAATATTTTCAACCGCCTTGGATTGCTCCAACGCTTTTTTCATCTCCCCATCGATATCATCGCGCAAATCATGTGCCGTATTCTTGGAAAGAATCGCATTCTCTTTTAGTTCCTGGGCCCGTTTGCTGATTTCTCCGGCTATGATGGACCCACCCTGCGCTTTTTCGGCGATAGACTGTACCGCGCTTTCAATTTCCAGGGATGTTGCATTCATTTCTTCGGTTGAAGCTGCCGTTTCCTGGGTCATCGCGGATATTTCCAGGGTAGTGTCCGATACCTCTGCAATTCTCTCCGACAGCTCCGTCAAATGATCCGATGATATGAGAACCTTCTCCTGAACGGTTTTCACCTCGCGGATAACATCATGAATCAAGGTTCTGATGGATTTTTTCATCACGTTGATCGATTTCATCAGAACGCCGATTTCATCTTGCCTGTTGATATACCTGTCGGATAAATCCATTGTGAAGTCAGCTTTGGCTAATGTGTTCAGGTGATCGGCAGCAACTTTCACCGGTTTTGAAATACGGTTGGCCAGGAAAATGGAGATTGCCGTTACAATAACTGCGGCAGCTGCTATTAAAATGATTGAGACCAGGGATGAAGTACGGACCTGCCGGTACACTTCATTGGAGGGTGCTGTTACAATCACCTTCCACCCCGTGGTCGGAACGGTTGCGTATGCTCCAACCATTTCCATACCATCATCTTCCATATAGTGCATGGAACCGCTGTCCTGAACCATCACCCCTTCATCAAAAGCCGTCAGTTTGCTTGGGTGATTTGAAGACTCTTTATAATCCTTGCCGATCAGCTGCCAATATTTATTGAAGATGATGTTCCCCGTACCGGACATCAGCCAGGCATATCCGGACTCTGCCAGTTGCACGGTTCCTATGGTGTTTTCCAAAGCTTTCACAACCACATTGCTTTGTATCACACCTGTAAAATTTCCCGATTCATCCAGTATCGGAACAGCTATGGCGATGATTCTGGCACCTGAACGGTCGCTGTTCATGATCTCGCTGACCGCCGGCTCTTTTGTCTCTTTTGCCAGGATGAAATGCTCTTTTCCAGCCATGTTCGGGCGTGACGTAAAGTTATCGATGATGCAGTTACCATCTTTATCCGCTGCCACCATGGTTTCAACTTCCGGATCGGATTGATTGACAATCTTCAGGACATTCATGATCTCTTCCAGGCTTGAACCGGAAAAATCCGGATAAGCTTTATATAACTCGGTAAGCTGCATGACCTTGGAATTAATCCATGAATCAATTTGTTTTGCATTCGAACGGGCGATCTCTATTTCCTGCGTTTCAATATTCGCGTTAATTTCCGACATATATTGCGATAATTGGTAAGACGCAAGAATGAGTAATGGAATGAGCGATACGCACACGAAGATAATGAGCAGCCTGAACTTTAAAGAATAGAAAAACTTCACCAAACTTCCCCCCTCGTCTGGCAGACAAGAACAATGCTGTCTGTTATATTCTTTAATACATACTTACCCGGTATGAACAGCAGATAAACGAAAATACATACTCAATGACTGGAATAGCTTTATGAAACGATTATTTTTTTTCAGGATTTTTTCTTTTAAATTTCAACCATTCGGGCAGCTTCAGGCCTTTACTGTTACCGGCATTGGAGAATGCACTCTGAAGAACGATAAAAGCGAACAAAAACGCCGAGGTGATGATTCTTGGCCAGGACGCATCAACGATTCCCAGCAGCGGTACGACACGTTCTATCAGCGCGTTGATCAGCACCCCGAACAACGTACCGATGGGAAGCCCAACACCGCCATTCAGCATGATGCCGCCGATTACGCTGGAGGATATGGCATCTATCTCATAGCCATAGCCATTTCCAGGGTTGCCGGAGGGAGCAAAAAGAGTGTAGAGAAGCCCTCCGATACCGGCCAGCAGACCGCAAAGCACATGGGCCATGAACTTCGTTCTTCTCACATTGATCCCCATCAGCAAAGCGCTTTGGGGATTCCCTCCGATAGCGTACAGTGAGCGCCCAAACTTGGTTTTTTTCATCATGATAATGATGACGATTAATACGATGATAGCGACAATAGCCGCGGGAGTAAGATAGGCTACGTCGTGCGTGCCGTTTTTACGAACATTATATAAAAAGGGAATATACACCTTTGCGCTTGACCAGTTCATGAACAAAGGGTCAGTGATTGGTACGGATTTGGGGTTGATCACACTGATCATCCCACGCGCAAAAAACATCCCTGAGAGCGTTACAATAAAGGGTTGGATATCCATATAGGAAACCAGGAAACCCTGGACAATGCCAAATGCAATCCCAATTCCCAAAGACACGGGAATTGACCATACCGCATTTACACCGGAACCCGTCAGCATCGTCGCAATCACCATGCTGACCAATCCCGTCACTCCCCCGACTGAGATATCTATACTGCCCGATATCATAACAACCGTCAGCCCCAACGCAAGCATTAACAGATATGCCTTGTTGTTGAACAGGTTAAAAAAGACAGAGTATTTTGCGAAGTTACTATCTGCAAACAGAATTAATGAGATGACATAAAGAAGAATAAAAAGAGAAATCGTAATCAGCAGCAATACTCCCGTATTGCTCAAACTTTTACGCTTCATCAAAGGGTTCAGGGTTGATACAGTGCCTTGCTTGCTGTCTTTCATTACGTTAACCTCCGACAGAAACTTTCCTGCTGAATACTTTAAGGGACAGTTTTCTGATCTTCTCCTTAAACACATCACTGCTGGCAACAATGATCACAATGATGATGAACGCTTTGAATACGTTCAGTTGATCGGCACGTACGCTCATGGCATATAATGTGGTTGTGATCGCCTGAATGGTATAGGCGCCGATGACAGAGCCTGCTATGCTGAACTTTCCTCCGCCCAGCATGTTCCCCCCCAAAGCGACTGCCAATATGGCATCCATTTCAATGCTTAAGCCCAATTCTCCGGAATTCACGCTTCCGATGCTGCTGGAGCCGACAAGCCCCGCCACTCCGGCCAGTACTCCGC
>JAEZBW010000609.1 GCA_023426765.1 Bacillota bacterium | reverse complement strand
GTCCAGGGCGGCGCTGCGGAACATGCAAAATCCTCTCAGAAGGGCGGCCTTCCCGATATAGGCGGAGCGGCCGGCGATGGAAAGCCGCCGCGACATTTGCCGGGCGTTGCGGTTCTCCTTGCGGATGGAGCAACTCCAGGGAGAACGCATGATGCGGACGTTGAGCTTGGCCGCCGCGGTGGCCGGATCGCTTCTCCTGCTGGCGCCCCCGGCCATGGCGCAGCAGGACCAGGGAGGCTGGCGGGGAACGCTCGACCAGTTGAACCGCGCCGTCAATCCGGACACCCAGCAGCGCGACGAACGCTACGACAGCCGGGATCGTCGCTACGAAGGCTCCTCGGACGACGCGCGCGACCGCAGCGACCGCGCTTCGTCGGATTTCCGCCGTTATTCGGACGAGGAGATCCGCGACCGTTGGGGCCGCATCAACGACGAGCAGCGCCAACTCCAGCGCGAGCGCCGCCAGTTGGAGGATGAAATGAGCCGCCGCGGCATACGGCGGTAGACGCGCGGTTGGGCCCGCCGTCAGCCGCCGGATTCCTGGACGCGGCGGATGGCGGCCTCGACGCACTGCATGTGCAGCTTGCGCTTGGCGAGCGCGCGGGCGCGGCGCTCGTCGGGGTCGGTGGTCGGCATGGCTTCGATGCGGCAGCCGCGCCAGCCCTGGGCGTCCAGCGCGCGGGCGACCTCGGCATAGCCGAAATAGCCGTTGTCCGGCTGTTCCCACGGCGAGCGCAGGTCGACCCGGCGCAGCACGAAGCGGTTGGACTGGCTGCTCGCTCCGGCGTTGGTCAGCCGGGCCACGATCAGCCGCTCGCCGTCCGGTTGGACGACGGCGAGAATCGGACGGATTCCGGCGATGGGTGGGGTCTGGGTCATGCACGCGGGGGCGGGGCGGATCTGCCTATCCTGTAGAGGGAATGGCGCGGCTTGACCAGCCCGGCGTGCGCGGACGGCGTCGGCACGGCTGGTGCGGCGTGGCGCCCGCGGTCGAGTAACCTGACAGTGGAACGCGGACGATTCACAGTATGTCCTCCCGTTTCTTGATAATCATCAAGAAAAGCAGAAATGCTGTTTTGCGCCGCACCAATCCCGTTCGATAATTGATTTGGATCACTGTTCGCCTATCGGCTTATCCATACCCTCCGTCCAACGTCATAGGTTGTCGCGCCGATGCGGGCGCCGGCTTGGAAGGCTTGGAGGGGAAATGCTGTTTTCGGTCGCTTCGAGCGAGGACGCCGGCGCGCGGCACGCGATGACCGCCGGTGCTGCGCCGGTTGCCCGCCGGGAGACGTTCTGCTCCTCCTGCCAGGCCCGCGCCATGGGCATATGCGCGGCCCTGACCGCGGCGGAGCTGTCCGGGCTCGCCGCAATCTCGCGCAGCCGCGTGCTGGCCTCCGGTCTGCCGGTGATCCGCGAGGGCGAGCGCGCCGACGCCGTCTACACCGTCATGTCCGGCATGCTGAAGCTGTACAAGATGCTGCCGGACGGGCGCCAGCAGATCACCGGCTTCGCGAGCGTCGGCGACATGGTCGGGCTGTCCTATGGTGACGGCTTCGCCTACACCGCCGAGACGATCACCGCGGCCACCGTCTGCCGCTTCCCGCGCAACGGGCTCGGCACCATGATGGCGCGGCATCCCCAGTTGCAGGCCAGGCTGCTGGCCATGACCTCCATCGAGCTGACGGCGGCGCAGGATCAGATCCTGCTGCTCGGTTGCAAGAACGCGGCGGAGCGCATCGGCTCGTTCCTGCTGACGCTGGCCCGCCGGGCGGGGCAGGCGGTTGGCGAGGCGCAGCCGATCGTCTTCCTGCCGATGCAGAAGACCGACATGAGCGCCTATCTCGGCCTGCGGCCGGAGACGCTGTCGCGGCAGTTCCGCAAGCTGGAGGAGGCCGGGCTGATCGAGCGCGTGGCGGCCGACCGCATCCGGCTGCTCGATCCGGATGCCCTGTCGCGGATGGCCGGGCGGGCCGCGTAAGGCTCCTCAGGCGGTTGCGAGGGCGGCGACGGTCTCCGCGCCCTCGCGCACCAGCAGGTCGCCGTCCACGCGGTAGCCGCGGCGGGCGAACAGCTCGGGCAGGTCGCAATGCTGCACGGTGGTGACCGCAAGCTGGCCGCGCTCCACTGCGACGCAGCCGGCACCCAGGCTTTGCGCCAACTGGCCGGCGGCTTCGATCAGGCCGTCGGCGGTGGCCGCCGCGTCGAACAGGCCGGCCACCGCAAACGGACCGACCCGAAACGCTCCCGCGTCGTCCAGCGCGTAGCAGAACAGGCCGCGGATGTGGCCGGTTCCCATGCGGCAGCCGATGATGCCATGCGTGGCGCCCCCCTCGGCGAACGGCGCGGCCAGGGCCCGCCATTGCGCCGGCGTGAACGCGGGGCGCAGGTGTTGCACGACCGGGAAGGCCTGGTCGATGTGCGCGGCGGGCAGCGGGGCGATGACAAAGCGTCTGGGCATTGGCGTCCTCTCGCCCGGCACCATGCCGGCTTCCGTCCGCCAGCGCCTTGACCCTGGTCAGTTGGTCGCCGTCATCCCGGCGGCGCTCGATGGACGTGATCAAGCGCCGCCGGGAAGGCCCGACAGGCCAACGCGCCGTTCACACGCTCAGCCGGCCGCGCAGTTCGTCCACCGCCTTCTTCGGCACCAGCTTGCGTGTTGCCAGTTCGTCGATCGCCTGGAAGGGACGGGACTCGACGATCTTCTGCGCCCGCTTCGGGCCGATGCCCTTCAGCGAGGCGAGCGCGTCCGGTCCCGCCCGGTTCAGGTCGACCAGCGCCGCGGCGGCGGCGGTCAGGCCTTCCGCCACGTCCAGCGCCTTGCCGACCTTTCTGGCGCTCCTGCCCTTCGCCGGCCCGACGGCGGCGTTCACCGTCACGGCAGCGCCGACGATGGCGGCTGCGGCATCGACCACCGCCCGCACGGTGTCGGCGATGGTGGTCTTGCGGGGCGCCGTCTTGGTCGCGGCGGGTTTGGTGGTCCGGCCGGCCGCCTTCTTGGCGGCCGGCTTGCCCGCCTTGGTCCCGGCGGCGGTGCGCTTTGGGGTGGCGGCTTTCGCGGCGGTCTTCTTCGGTTCGGGGGATTTGGTCGTCCTGGTGGTCTTGCTCGGCATGGCACGTCCTCCGGCTTTGCAGGAGAAACCCGGAAGACTCGGGCGTGTTCCCAAGCTCACGCTGAAACGCGACCCGCGCCGTCCGACAGGCCGAGCAGGCGGGCCGTCTCCGCCGGGGCCGCCACCACGTCGGCCAGCGTGTAGCACGACAGCACCCCGATGAACGCCCGCAGCGCTTCGCCCAGGATGCCCTTCAGCCGGCAGGCCGGCGTGATGCGGCAGGCGTTGCCGGCCTCGTAGCATTCGACCAGATCCATGTCCTCCAGCGCGCGGACCAGCTCGCCGAGGTTGATGGCGTCCGGCGGGCGGGCGAGGCGCAGGCCGCCGCCCTTGCCGCGCACCGCTTCGACGTAGCCGAGGCGGCTCAGCTCCTGCACCACCTTCACCAGATGGTTGCCCGAGATGGCGTAGCGGTCGGCGATCTCCTGCGTCGTCGCCAGCGCGCCGCGTCTCAGCGCGCAGTAGACCAGAACGCGGATCCCGTAGTCGGTGTAGCGTGTGATCTGCATCCGCCCTCCTTGAACACGACAGGGGGTTCATTGAACGGCGAAATCCTGCCGGTCAATGCGCTCTGTGATTGCATGGCGGACCTGCCGCATTTGCGTACCGCCGCCGCTCAATAACATGCATTATAAATGCATATTTAGCAAGGAGGCACGGAGATGTCGGATCTGGTTCGCAGCCTGAAGAACGAGCATGCCCACCTGAAGGGGCTTCTGGACCGGGTGAAGGCGCTGGGCATCGGCACGGCGGAGGGGCAGCAGGCGTTGCGCGGCGCGCGCCAGGTGTTCATCGACCACATCGCGCACGAGGACCGGGAGTTCTACCCGGCCTTCCTGTCCGCGGCGTCCGGCCGCCCCGACGCCGAGCGTCTGGCGACGCAGTTCGCCGCCGAGATGACGGCGATGAGCCGGGACATCCTGGGGTTCTTCGAGAAGTACAAGGACGGCGGTTCGGGGCTGGACTACGCCCGCGACTTCGGCCGCCTGTCGGCCGCGCTGTTCCTGCGCTGGCACAAGGAGGAAAGCATCCTCTACACCCGCTACGCCGAACTCGCCGCGACGAAGGCGGCGTAGCGCCGGTGCAGGGCGAGGGACCGCCGTGGTCCCTCGCCTTTCACCTCATTCCGCCGCCATCGGCTGCGGGGTGGCGGGGGCGCGGAAGGCGCCGAGCAGCTCCGCCTCGCGGGCCTTGGCGGCGGCCAGATTGCGCTCCTTCACGGGGCCATAGCCGCGGATGTCCATGGGCACCCTGGCGATCTCCACCGCAAGGCCGAGGTTTCCGCGGTCCAGCGTGGTCAGCATCTCGCCCACCATGGCCTCGAACTCGACGATCAGCCGGCGTTCCATCTTCCGCTCCGGCAACCAGCCGAACGGGTCGAGCGGCGTGCC
>JAEZBW010000585.1 GCA_023426765.1 Bacillota bacterium | reverse complement strand
CCGGAGGTTACACCAACGGTTTCCATACGCAGCAGCGTGGTACCGTTTGTGTCATACAGAAGTAATGCGACAGCAAGAACATCCGTTGAAGTGGTTCCGCTGATAGAGATACGGCCGCTTGCATAATTTGCCGTCAGTGATAATATTTCCCTGGACTCAGTGGCATAACCCGGCAGGTTAAGAAAACTGCCTGCCAGAATAAATACCAGTATAAAAATGAAAGCCTGTTTTGCTTTTATTTTCATGGAAGCATCCTCCTTCTTAATCCTCACGAATCCATTCAACGCCCTTGCCCGAGCCGAAATACACACCGCCGAAAGAATCGGCATCAAGGGGATTATCCCGGAGCACGATCACATTGACACGAGCAGGCGCTGCGTTTTTATTCGGGGCCGAATACAACCGGTAATCACAGCAGCTGACAAAATTGTCATTGACATCATCCAGGAACACGTCTGTAGACTGGGTGATGATTTCGGTCGTAGTGCTCCCGTCCGCCCAGGTATAGGTTACATATAAGCCGTAGGGGGCTGTGTTTTCAAAATCCGGTATGTAGTAGACGGCAAACAGCTGATAATTATTCTGCCCATTGAAGGTAATGGAGGTTCCATTCTGCGTCCCGTGAAAAACATTGGCGAAATTAGAATCCGATCTCTTTTCAATCTCCTGAATATCTACTCCCACCCGGCGAATGGTCAATTCCCGTTCTATTTCGCCGTTAATAAGAAGATTCAGCGTAATGTTGTCATAAAAATCGGACAGGAAGATGAGGGTATATTGGTTTTCTGCGTCTTCCGATACGGTGTAGCCCGGAAAGTCACCGGTTTCGATCTCCAGGCTGATCACCCCGCCAATGCCGCTTTCGGGAGAGCGTATTTTGAAAATGTCATTGCCGAAGAACACATAGGAGGTATACTCTCCTGCTGTAAGCTGTGCATACCGGTTCAAATCCCAATTATACGTTCGCTGTTCCCTCTGTTCGCCCTCTCCGCCGGAAGCAGCGACCTGGACGCAAAATGCATCGTCTTGTATGATATTCAGGCCGAAGAGGTTCAGCCCCTGATCCCCGAACATATCAACAGCATTGGCAATGTGCCATTCCGCACGGTAAAAGGCTCTTCCTATCTCAGCTTCATTGCGGGTAACGCCGATAAAGGCATCACGGACATCCGAGCTGGTGATGCCTTCAAGACGAACCCCATTGGCACCGTATATTTTCATTGAACCGCTATCCATCGCCGGCGCGCCGAATTCTATTTTATCAATGTCTCCCGGGGTGAGTATCCGCATTTCGTTAACAGGATTTCCGTCATGGGAGCCGACAAATTCAAAAATGATATGTCTGTATGTCGGAACAATATAGCCTTGATCTTCAATCGCAGTTCCACCAATCGTGACGGAAAAATCAAAGGTGCCATAGCCCGCTGTATCCATACCGGATAGGTCGATATTGTCCACGGTGATATCTTCAGAATTGACTGTATAACTGATGTAACCGAACTCTCCTGCCAGTGCTTCGGCTATTTCCTCCGGCGTATCATTATCCGCCGTGACTACATATTTTTTAAAGGTGATATCCTCTGCATTATCGATTTCAAAAGTGATTTCCAGCGTTCTATCCTCTGAGACTTCCTCAAGGTTCAGCGAGAAAGAACCGTCCCCGTTATACTGGACGCCGTAATGCGTCATATCCATTTCAGAAATCGTATCTTTGTCGACGATTACCGATTTTAAATGCCAGCCTTGTTCGGGTCTGAAGGTAAACATATGATCAAACATGTCCTCAACCGGCACGATCCCGTTAACAAGCCCGTCTGCTTCAATAGTCCCGCTTCCGATGGCCGTAACAGCTATTGAATGCATCGTGCCGTCGCCTTTTTTGACGAATTCCACATGCAGCGTGTGGTTTTCTGTGACATGATTGAACTCAAATTCGTCCCTTAGTTCTGCCTCTTGATCGTCTGCCAGAATTCCCGAAATTCTATGCCCGTTGCCGGGGTAAAAACGGAACCGGATATTTTCTCCCTGCATTAACGTATATGTTGTTATGCTGCCCTCCGATTCGCTCTCAAACTCGTCAGATACCTCAACCTGTCCGTCTCCGGAATGGGTGACAGTAATTTCGTATACAGGCTGGATAAAGGTAACATACAGGGTGTGATCTGCAGTAATATTTGTAAAGGTATATTCAGTAACGGGACTTCCGGTTTCGTTGTCGATCAGGGGTTCTCCGTCATCTGCATAAACCTCCTGAATGATGTACCCTTGCATGGGTTCAATCCTGACATTAACATCAGAGCCTTCCAGGATCTGATGGTTTCCTGGCGGTTCAAACATATGACCATTTCCGTCAAACCGATCCAGAAGGACGCTCCCGCCGTCTAAATTATATACCAGATTCAGACTAAAGGTATTTTGCGGATCGTCTCCTCCTCCGGGTCCGCCAGGACCACCACCCGGGCGGCGTACCCATCTTTCTGAATCCACATGGTAATCGAAAGTTTCTTTGAATTCTCCGGTAAAGGTAAACTCAGTATTGCCATCCGCATCATAAAGCCTGAAGTCTCCACTTGTGCCTTCGATGGTACACCCTGCGTCGATTTCCAGTACCTGTCCATCTTCAGCCGTAAGGCTGCCATCAACTTTTAGAGAGTGGGATACGCTGATTCCGTTTGTATTCCCTCCTTCAGATGGTTTTAACTTAAGGACGGCACCTTCGTTAATTTCAAGATCATAAACAGGTAATGGATAGTCTATATCAAGGCTTTCGGTAATCGTATATTTCTTCTCGGCTCCATTCAGTGCATTCTGAAGACTTATGTAACTTCCGAGAACATCTTCTGTCAATGCATTTTTTGGCTCACCATCAGCACTGGTTCCTGTAATAACCATTTTTCCATTCATGGTAATCACTTTGGCGTTTCCAAGCAGATACAGTTCCTCGCAGTCGATGTGTCCGACAAAAGCTACATTACTAAAGATAACAGTTTTGTCATGAAAGTTATCAAAATGCTCACTGGTTTCAGGCGGCTCATCTCCCGCATTCAGAGAATACACCACTACACCGGCGCATTGATCATTGTAAACAGCATCGGAAACACTTTCTGCAGGCTCAATCTCATAGGAATCCGGCCCTGTTTCATTAATTGCTTTATACTGTATGGAATCTACTGCCGATAGCGGTAACGGTATGAGGTAAAGACACAATGCAAAACAAAGCAAAAATACAAAGGCTTTTTTCATTTTATAATTCTCCCTTCCTAAGATACTTCATTCTTGTCCGGTAGGATATTATTCTTCAAGTGTAGCATAGCAAAAAATGGGGTAAAATCACCCGATCGGGTGGTTTTTATCAAAAAGTCCCCGACTTTTTCGGGTGGGGACTCAACTTACATGATTTTTAGGAGCATTATTCGGCAGGGAGTGCATCTTCTTTATTCAATATGATGTTAATCAACTCTGCGCGGCTTTGAACACCGAATTTGGAATAGATGTTTTTCACATAATACTTAACTGTATTTTCGCTGATCACCAGTTCGCCGGCAATTGTCCTGTAGGTCTTTCCCTGAAGCAAAAGGGAGGCTACCTGCCTCTCCCGTTCCGAAAGATTTCCGAACCTGGCGGCGCGGTCAAGCTGATTCGTTTGTTCCTGCGCGCACTGACCGGAGAACTCGGAAAGATACGCATGACCTTTTAGTAGTGAAGAAAGGTGCTTATGCAGCGGCGGCAGAAGAACCAGCGTCACGCAAACCACGACCAGCGCCAGCAGCGTTGGATCTGAAACGCGCATATTCGCGGATGTGATAGCTTTGCCAATCAACCCTCCCAGCAGAACTCCCAGGACATTGGCCGCGAGGCCGATTCCAAGGACTTTGGCTGGATTGTTGTGTAATTCCAGCATTTCACCGAGTATGCTCCACCAAAACAGGTCATATACACCGAAGGCACCCATCATCATTGTATTGACAACAAGATAGCCGACTGCTCCGTGGCCAAGGCTCATAAACCCGATAAACGAAAGCCCGATCATTGCGATGGCCACATAGAGGATATAAGCCCGATTTACTCGCCGGGGCAGATTTCTCATGATAAAGAGTGCAGCGATATAAGGAACAGCCCAATACCAGCTTGTTAAACCTTCAAGATGTGCAAAGGCGGGATTCACCACCTGATACATAAGCCCTGAGTTGATGGTGATAATGACGATGAACAGGCACAAAAAAACCAGAAGCCCCGTAATGCCTGTAGGCTTCTCCGTCTGCTCGGAGGGAGCGGAGGAAGCAGCGTTATCATCTGCCGGAAGCTTCAGAGCGAACACGAAGGCGCCAATCAGCATAATCATGGCCAATGCCAGCCCTGTTTGCGGCGATAAATGAATTGCCGCCATATTGCAGAATATCATGAGGATATTGGATAAGATCAACATATCGGCAACCGTTTTAATCCGCTCGTTTTTCGGTGTGCCGCTTTTCAAATATAAAGCCCAGGCGGCCACGCAGCCTCCAGCCAGAAGTGAACCCACAATGATTCCAGCCGTCCAAAATACGGACGGTGGGAAGAAAAAAATGACAGAGACGGCGATAAAAAAAAGATAAGAATACAGAAACAGCCGTTTTGCTGCTTTCTTAGTTTTAATCAACAGTCCGCACAGCAACAATCCGGCAAAAATAGCTGCGACTCCGCAGAAGACCATAGTGGCAGGATCAAATTGATAGCTGTCTGCAAGGGAATAGAAGATTTGGCCTTCAAAGAGAAAGGCCAGCATCCATGAAGAAAACAGGGAATGGACGAGAATGGAAAACTTCCGTTCGTCCAGACGGATATGTAAAATCTTTTGCGGATGTCTGTCCGCCATCTCGCACCCCCCAAGTAAAATGCTGCTTTTTACGTTATCTTAATTATATTACATTTCCTATCACATTTCTACAAATTGATATATAAGGCTGCAGCCTTTCACATTGCAGGCGAATATTTTAGCAGAAACGATGCCATAAAACCCGTTTATGTAACTATGCGTTTTTTGCAAGCATGTAAAGCTCCTCCGCTGCCAAACGAGTTTTTGCAACGATATCTCCGGAACCTTTGGGAAAGAGGTAGTACATTTTATCATGATCACCGAGACAGATCATATCGCCGATTTCATACCAGTTGTAATCTGCATATAACCCATAGGTAGCAAGCGGTCTCTTCCGGAAATCAATTTTTCCATCGCAGCCTGTCAGGTGAAACCCTTCGGCTGAATGCGTCAGTTTACCGCTGCCGACCTTGTAGATTTGCTTGAAATCCACCATCATATAAATATCAACCGCTGTGCTAAGGTGATACTCTCCACGCTCAATTTCATCCCGGACTTCCCTGCGCTCCCATGCATACCAATCCGGAACATGTTTAAAAGCTGAATCTCCGTCCAGTGCAGCCAGGTATCCCAACTCTGTCAGCTCATATACTTTGCTGCAGGAATTACAGATTAAATGAATACCCTTGCCGGTCATCTGCCCTTCCTTCCTGCAGTGGGGGCATTTATAAAGCACACGGTTCAACCCGTCCGCACGGAAGGGTTCGGAAATCCGCACCTCGTTTTCCTGCTGCCAGCGGAAATTATCAAAGGTGAACACATCCTTCAGGATTTTGTTCAGCTCATCAACGGACTTTTCAGCAATTTCCTCTGGAGAAAGGAGATAGTTCACATCCGCACTGACCTTAACCTTCCGCAGCTGCAGATTGTTGTACAGGGGATCCCTTGCAAAGGCACCGCGGGTGATAATGGATACCACCGGAACCTTCAGATACTTCAGACACTTGCCAAGGCTGTCGGGCAGCGGCGTCTGAGTGCCGTCAAAGGTGTAGCTTGCCTCCGGATACATCAAAACGGGGCACTTCAGATCGTGAAGGGCGTAATGCATGTCCCGCAGCAGCAGCGTTTCAAAAACAAACTTTTTTGTCGGAATGCAGCCGAGCCTCCGGACCAGCCATTCCTGGCCCACAAAGCCATCGGAGGTACAGATGATATTGTAGGATCTTGGATAGAGGATATGTGAAACAATCTTCAGATCGATGAAGCTGGAATGGTTCATCAGAATCAGAAAGGGCTCATCCTTTGCCAGGCGCTCCATGCCGTGGGATGTCCAGGTGAAGTTCGTGGCCTTGATATCGCCCTGGGACAGAAGTTTTACAAGGG
>JAEZBW010000580.1 GCA_023426765.1 Bacillota bacterium | reverse complement strand
GGCTAGGTCATTGTTACAGATATGTAAAAACAAGCAGCAAAAATTGACACGAATGTAAGGCTGGAATACCCAGAGATGCCTGTGCAGCCACGTTTTCGTAATTTCAGCGTAAAAATGCGACAAAATTGTTTGAGAATATTCAATTGTGTCGCTTGTGGCCGGGACGAAACTGGAGCGCTTGCGAAAACGGAATGAAAACAAAAGATTGAAAGTTTGGATCAGTCCTTGCTGAGGCTTCTGTCATAGTCGTCTGGCCTGATGCTGGAGCCGTACAGGGCCATATTTTTCGTGGAGAGAGCTTTCATTTTTGTAATAGTGTATTCCAACAATGTGAGAGGAGAGGGGAGATGAAGACAGCCACATGCCAGTGCAACAAGTTTTCCCGACTTTGGGAGCGGCTCCATGACGCGCAATGGCGGCGTTACGGGTATTTGCTGCTGATCGGCAAAGGGCTGGGCCTTTTCGCCCTTTTCGCCATCATCGGCATCGGCGCGATGGTCATGGGAGCCCAGGCCAACGCCGCCGACCCGACGCTTACCGGCAATGACATCGTCAATCCGCTCAATACTGTGTGGACGCTGCTGGCGGCCTTCCTCGTTTTCGGCATGCAGGTCGGCTTCACCATGCTGGAAGCCGGCTTCTGCCGTTCCCGGGAAACCGTCAACGTCCTCATGGAATGCGTCGTCGACACCTGCCTGTGCGGGTTGCTCTTTTTCGCTTTCGGCTTCGCCTTCATGTTCGGCTCGGGAACGCCCTGGATCGGCACCAAGTACTTCTTCCTGCAGGATGCGCCCGCGACCTATGAAACGACCGGCGTCGCCTTCCTGGCCTACTGGCTCTTCCAGTTCGCCTTCGCCGACACCTGCTCCACCATCACCTCCGGGGCCATGATCGGCCGTACGGGCTTTGTTGGCGATCTGCTCTACAGCCTCGGCGTTTCCGGATTCATTTATCCCATCATCGGCCACTGGGCCTGGGGGCCGGACGGCTTCCTCGCCACCATGGGCACGGAAGGCAACTTCCTGGCTGACCTGGGCATGGGCTTCCACGACTTCGCCGGTTCCACGGTGGTGCATACCATCGGCGGTTTCGTGGCCTTGGCCGGAGCCATCGTGCTCGGTCCCCGTCTGGGACGGAAGTTCAAGCGCGACGGCGGCGGCCCCATGCTGCCCCACGATCTGGTCATGGCCACCGTCGGCGGCCTGATCCTCTGGTTCGGCTGGTACGGGTTCAACCCGGGCAGCACCCTGTCCGCCATGGACTTCGAAGGCATGGGCCGCGTGGCCGCCAACACGACCCTGGCCGCCTGCGCCGGGGCCCTGAGCGCCATGTTCTACACCTACCCCAAGTGCAAGAAGTGGGACGTGAGCTTCACCGTCAACGGCTTCCTGGCGGGCCTGGTTGCCATCACCTGCCCCTGCTACTGGGTGTCGCCGGCCGGTTCGGTCATCATCGGCCTGGTGGCCGGCGTCATCGTGGTCCTCGGCGTTGACCTGCTCGAATGGCTGCGCATCGACGATCCCATCGGCGCGGTCCCGGTCCATGGCTTCAACGGCATCTGGGGCACGCTCTCCCTGGGGCTTTTCGCCAGCGGACAGTACGGCGTGACCGGTCCCTTCGGCGCCGACAACGCCGCCCCGCTGACCGGCCTGTTTTACGGCGGCGGCATGACCGTGCTGACGGCCCAGGCCATAGGCAGCGTGATCGTGACCGTGGTCACTTTCGTGGCCAGCCTTGCCCTGATGTACGCGGTCAATGCCATGGGCGTGCTGCGTGTCTCGCGGGCCGGCGAACTGGAAGGCCTCGACCACCACGAGCACGGCATCGGCGCTTATCCGGAGTATACGCTCAAGCCCTCGGCCACGCCGTCGGGCGATCCGTCCCTCGCCTCCTAAGGGCTGCGAGGTTCGGTTCGGGCGGTCCGTGGGGATCAAGCCTCCTGAAAACGTGAAACGTGGAGGGATGACGATGAAAAAGATTGAAGCCATCATCAAGCCGTTCAAGCTCGATGAAGTCAAAAGCGCTCTCGACGAACTCGGCGTCCATGGCATGACCGTGACCGAAGTCAAGGGATACGGCCGGCAAAAAGGGCATATTGAGTCGTATCGCGGGGCGGAATACCGGGTGATGTTCAACGCCAAATCCAAACTGGAAATGGTGGTGCCCGACGCCGTCGTGGCCGATGTCGTCAAGACGATCGCCGCCATCGCCAATACCGGCAACCTCGGCGACGGGAAGATTTTCGTCTCTCCCGTGGAGAACGCCTTGCGCATCCGGACCGGCGAACAAGGCGACGCGGCCATCTGATCGGTACAACACCGGTTGTCGCGCCCAGCCGCCTGGCCGCGCGACAACCGCGACGCGAGGGCACGTCCATTGGGGCGTGCCCTCATCGTTTTGTCCCCCGACAGGGGGATGCGGCCGGTCGGCAACCCTGGGCCGTTCCGGCAAGTTTCGGCGTGTGAGGACGGGAGGGCGGGGGCAGTCCTCGGAGCCGGCAATTGGACTATTGCAACGAAATGACGCACTCTTCCCCCATGCTGCGCGCCGCCTGCTGGTATGTCCTGGCCGCCCTGGGCGAAATCGCCGGGTGTTACGCCTTCTACGCCTGGCTGCGCCTGGGCCGGTCGCCCTGGTGGCTCGGGCCGGGGCT
>JAEZBW010000564.1 GCA_023426765.1 Bacillota bacterium | reverse complement strand
CGGTTTGAAGTGATTTCAAAATCCACAACCGGTTCCAGACCCAGAACCTCTTTCACGTCTTTGCCCAGGCCCGGGTTGCCTGGGAACACGTATACGCCATAATCCGGCGCATCGGGCAGATAATCCTTTGTCAGCTTCAGTTCATCTATAGAGCACATCATTCCGTAGGATTCAACACCCCGCAGCTTTGACGGCTTGATGGTTCCTCCGGGAAGCTTTGCGCCGGGCAATGCAAGAGGAATGACGTCCCCTGCCTGAACATTGGGAGCCCCGGTAACCACCTGAAGTATTTCAGTACCGACATCTACCTGTGCAATCTTTAACTTATCAGCGTCTGGATGTTGTTCCATGGACAGAATTTTTCCCACAACAACCTTCTCGATAGATTCACCCAGGTCTTCAATACCTTCCACTTTGCTTCCTGACAATGTCAGTGCGTGGGCATAAGCCTTTATGTCCACATGAATATCCACATAATCCTTTAACCATGTAATCGGTGCTTTCATATTTATCACTCCAATCTGACTTCATTCGACCGGCCGTTTCTGCAATTCCGGCAGTTAGGACCGGTTTGGCCAGGAAATATCACCATTTACGCATCCAGCACTAAAATTGCTTCAAAAACCGAAGATCGTTTTCATACAGAAGCCGTAAATCATCGATGTTGAACCGTCCCATTGCAGTTCTTTCCAGACCGAGACCGAATGCGAAACCGCTGTATACTTTCGGGTCAATGCCGCAGTTTTCAAGAACCTTCGGATGCACCATGCCGGCACCGAGGATTTCGATCCAGCCATCGTTTTTACAAACCCTGCAGCCCTTTCCTCCACATGCCCAGCAGGAAACATCCACTTCGGCGCTTGGTTCGGTAAACTGAAAATGGTGCGGCCGCAGCCGGATTTTTGTATTTTCGCCAAACAGGCTTTTGGCAAAAATCTGCAGTGTACCGATTAAGTCACCCATGGTGATGCCCTTGTCGACAACAAGGCCTTCCACCTGGTTGAACACCGGAGAATGGGTTGCATCCACAGCATCAGAGCGGTAAACACGACCCGGACAGATGATTTTTATCGGCGGCTTCTGCTGTTCCATCACTCTGACCTGAACCGGGGAGGTTTGTGAACGTAAAACAACATTTTCATTAATATAAAAGGAATCCTGTTCATCCCGTGCAGGATGATTCTTAGGAATATTCAGCGCTTCAAAATTGTAATAATCCAGTTCAACCTCGGGGCCTTCTGCGATTGCATAGCCCATCCCGAGGAAAACTTCCTTTATTTCATCCAGCACCAGCGTCAGCGGGTGTTTTCTTCCGCGAGGTATCACCGTTCCTGGCATGGATACGTCCAGGGTCTCCCGTTTCATTTTTTCTTCTCTTTCTTTTTTTACAAGATTCCCTTTGATCTCCTGGATGGCATCCTCAAGCCTGTTTCGCACATCATTGGCAATTTGCCCAACAACAGGCCTTTCTTCTGCCGACAGCGCTCCCATTCCCTTTAAGATACCCGTCAGCTTCCCTTTCTTTCCAAGAAACAATACCCGGAGCTCTTCAAGCGCTTTGATGTCCTGAACCTCCTTCATCATGGCCATTGCTTCATCGGCAATCATCTGCAACTGTTCTCTCATAAAAACCTCTCCTTTCAAACCAACAGGATACTGCTTTGCCAGCCTTCTCTCCCTGCGGGCTTTCATACAGGTACCAGCCCTTCCGAGCCGTCTCCCAGGTAGCATGGGCGAGCAGCAGGCCTTGCCTGCGACCAGCCCGGGTTGCTTGGGCGAGCAGCAGGCTTTGCCTGCGACCAGCCCTTCGAAAACAAAAACGCCTCATCCTGAATAGGACGAAGCGTAACCCCGCGGTACCACCTATGTTCACGCATGAACTGCGCACACTCGACCCTTTAACGGCGGGAACCGGCTTTCTATCGGCACAGCCTAAAAAAGCAACTCCAGAGGCGAATTTCACAAGATTCCATTTATGAGGATGCTTTCAGCCGGTGACATCCTTTCTCTGAATAAAGCGGGAACCTGCTACTGCGGATTTATCCATGTCCTCTGCACCGTATAGTCTGAAACGCTGCAGGAAATGATCGGATAAACCCCTGCTCCTTCATCATTTTTCACTTAGTATTCCCCAAATCGAAGCATAACTTGCTTGTGATTCATCATAAAACTTTCTGTCATTATAGCATATTCATTTTCCCGATACAAGTGTTCTTCCAAAAATGATAAAAACCCCCGGAGTGCATCCGGGGGTTTAGTCATTCAGATTGGTGATTCTTACTTCTTACCGGTTTGCTCGTCAATGAATTTCTCAGCTTCTTTGAAGTTGATTTGACCCATAGCAGCACCGGCTTGTTCATATTTCTTTGCTTTCAGCAGGTCAAGTACATTCATCAGGTCATCGTTGATTTCGTTGATGATTGCTGCGCCTTCCTTCACTGCGCTGACATCGGCGGCCTTCACAGATTGAATCAGATAATCCTTAATGGTATCAAGGTTATCCACATAGACCATGAAGTTGTGGTAATAGGTGGGGTGAACCATCTTCTTCAATTCGTTCACAGCACCCTGATCCTCATCCAGGAAGTTAATAACAGCCTGAATGGAATTGGTATCAATACCGGCAATGATGCTTGTTACATAAGATTTACCATCGTCAATCTGGTTAGCGTACTTCACAAC
>JAEZBW010000518.1 GCA_023426765.1 Bacillota bacterium | reverse complement strand
GCCTTGTACCCGGGAACGTAGCCGCCGCTTTTGACCAAGTCGTCGGTATGGGCGACCACGGCCTTCAGCCACGGGGCCAGTGTTTCGGCCAGCATCCGGAGCCGCGCCAGCTTTTCCGGCGGCAAGTCGGCGGGAGACGGCAGCGACAGGGCCAGGGGCGCGCCGGTTTCGTCGACCGGGTCAAAGGCCAGTTCGGCCGCTTCCATGGCCGCGTTGCGCTGCCGGGGGCAGCCGACCAGGGCCGGGCAGAACCGGCACCAATCGCCGCAGGAAAGGGGCGCGTCTTCGGCCTCCGTGGCCAGGGCCGCCGGCAAGAGGACCTCGCGGCCCCAGGCTTCCAGGGCTTCCAGGGTAAGGGCCTCACGGCGCACCGGGCCGTCCTTGTGTCTGGCCCGGGGCTGGGCAATCACAAGCTCGACGTCCGCGTAGTCGTCGCCGTAGGCCGCGCCGAGCGCGTAGTAACGGGCCTGCGTGTTGCCTTTGACGTCGACCGGGATGCCCCGGCCGTATTTGAGGTCAAAGACCACCAGCTTAGTAAAAGGCACTTCAACGATGGCGTCGCAGGTTCCAAAAAGGCCGGGGTACAACCAATCCAAGTGAAAGCGCCGTTCGACATGTAGGACGGATCCTTCGTGGGCTTCCAGCTCGGCGCGCACGGCGTCGACGTAGACCTGGACGTACTCGGCCATTTCCTCGGTCGCTTCGTACCCGCCGGGCAGGGCCAGGCCGACAAACTCGTCGGCGTTCCGGCCCTGCCGAAGGCACATCTCAGCCAGGGCGTGGGCGGCGGTCCCCTCTTCGGCGTAAGCGCTGGATTCGTTCGGCAGGCCCTCGGACAGGCGGACCGATCCGGGACACTCCATCCAGCGCTTTGACGACGACGCGCCGAGCTTTGCGTGGGCGGCGGGAGGCATGGCTAGGCGGCCTCTTTGAAGGCGGTAAAGAGCTCGCCGAGCTTGTCCTTGGGCACGTCGGTCAGCTTGGCGGTTCCGGCCACGCGCTGGATAATGTCGCGCACGGGTTGCTTGTCGCCGAGCTTGGCGGTCAGGTGTTGCGCCAGGGCGCGGACCTCTTCCAGGGTAACCGGCTTGGCCTCGGCCTGGGGAGCGGGGGAGGCCGGCGCGGCGGGAATGACGGCCATGATGGCGGAGCACACGGCGGCGTACTTGGCGGGATCCATGGACAGCATGTCCGGCGCGCCGCCGATGGACGCCATGAGCCCGCGAACGATGACGTCGCCGTTCTCGGCTCCGAGGGCCGCCTTGGCCTTGGCGATGGCTGACGTCAGAGCCTCGCGGTCCTTGTCGTAGTGGGACGGCGGGTTTTGAGCGAAAGCCGTTCCCGCTGGCGCGGGAGGCGTGGCCGCCGGGGCCGGGCTGTCGAAGTCATCGTCTTCACTTTCCTGCCTCGGGGCGAGTGCGGCGTTTTCGATAGCTTCATTCGCCATGGCTTCGGCCTTGTCGCACTGCGCCCCGGACCAGCTCGCCCACACGGCGTTGAAGTCCTTTTCAATCGCGGCCAGGTCCAGGCCGGCGTTCATGACGGCGTCGCGGACCGCTTCGCGGCGGGCCTTGGAAACCCGCGTACGACAGGCGGACGGAGCTTCGGGCGAGCCCTGCGCTTCCGGCCCGTTCTCGCTGGCCACGGCCGGGCTATTGGCGGCGTGCTGGGCGGCGGCCAAGTCCCCGAGCGGCGTGTTCGCGGTCTTGGCCAGGGACGTCAAAGCGTCGGCGATGCGTTCCAGGGCGGTAAGCGCCCGTTCGATGAGGATACCCATACCTAAAAACCTCCGTTTTTGTTGTCAAAAATAAGGCCGAGGTCCTCGCCTTTCTCGGCGGCCATGGCTAGAACGGCCGCGTCAAGGGAGCCCTCGACGACCAGTAAATGGATGGTGACGTTTTCGGCGCGCTGCGTGATGCGATGCGCGCGGTCTTCGACTTGCTCGTTGTCGCCCGGAACGGTGGACGCCTCGGCCAGGACAACGTCGGCAGCGGCGGTCAGCGTGATGCCCACGCCGGCGGCCTTGTTGCCGACGAATACCCGCGTGTCGGGGTCTTGCTGGAACCGGTCGCAGGCCCATTGCCGGGCGCGAAGCGACGTTTCGCCCGTAACCACGACAACCCCGTAAGACTCCAGGCCGTCGGCCAGCAGGGCCACGACGCTTTTGTGGTGCGCGTAAACCGCCACGTCAGGAGCGCCGCCGTCCAAGAGGTCTTTGACGTATTGGATGACCTGGGGGGCTTTGGCTTCGCCCATTTCCCGGCGCAGCGTCGGCAGAATAGACCCGACCGGGTCGCCGTGCTCGGCTATCTCGACGGCCGAGAAAGGGGCCTCTTTCCTTACGACTTTGGCCGTTTCTCCGGTTTGTGGGAAAACGACCATCTTGTAGCGTTTGGGCGGCAGGTCCTCAAGCACGGAAGACTTTTCGCGGCGCACCATGAAGCCTCCGGCGCGCAGGCGAAAGTACAGCTCGTCCGTGTTTTTCGACTTGCCGATGACCGTGCCGAACGGCGTTTCGCGCAGGTGGGCGTACTTGCCCGCGAACTGCCAAAACGTCATGTTGCCGATGAGATCCGGACGAACGGCCTTGAGGATAGGGTAGAGCTCCGTTCCCCGATTCGGGGCCGGCGTGCCGGTAAGGAAGACCCGGCGTGTGCTCCTGGAGATAATGCCCTTGACGCGCTTCCCGTGCCCCAGGATCTTGCGGGTACGGTTGCTGGCCTCGTCTTTGAGGTAATGCGCTTCGTCAATGATGATTCGGGCGAAGGTCATCTTCATGAGCTCGGCGTATCGGGCAACGGCTTGCTCGTACGACATGACCAGCCAGGCCCCGGTAAGCGGGGTCCTCCCGTCCATGACAACGCAGACGTCGGCTTTTTCCGTGGCCCACGCCTTGATTTCGTTCCGCCAGTTCAGGCGCAGCCCGGCGGGGCAAATCACCAAAACCTTGTCCATGGGGTACTGGAGCTCGGCGTTCCTGGCAGCTATGGCCTGGATGGTTTTGCCGAGGCCCGGGGGGTCGGCCAGGAGGACGTCGTTACAAACCGTCATCGCGAAGGCCCCGACGTTCTGATAGGGCAGCAGTTCCTTGCCTTCGGGCACCGGGGCCTTCCACGTTCCGGGAATCTCGGTGGCCATGGACATGTCGAGAAACGCCCGCTCATTGGCAAACGTTGCACCGGTGGCATCGTAGCCGGCCAAGCGGAACGCCACAAAAACGTCGGTCGTAAACCAGCAGGCCGTTGCCGCGTCCCAACAGAACCCGGCCTTTTCCGGTATCGTTCGTTCCCGCCACGTACCCGTCCATATATACCGGCCTGATCTGGCGTCTTTATGGATGGTTCCCATTACCGACGACCCGCCATGGAACACGAACCCTTCCCGGCGATCTTAACGAATCCGACGGCCGTGGGATGCGTCAGGTCCACGGTTTTGGCGTCGAACCGTTTCCCGGTGGCCGGGTCTTTGTAGTGGTCTGGTATGGCCTGTTCCCAGCACATGCAGTCCTGACCAAAGCACTTCCCGGGCCGAAACGGGCAGAACATTTCCACCGCTTCTTCGTGGGTTACCGCGCGCACTGGACGCCTCCGGAATTCCGGACAGGGTTGGCCGGGATGATGCCCAGGACACGGGCCAGGGTTTCGTTCGCGACCCGCATTTGCACCGCAACAAGCTCGGCGCGTATCTGGGACAGCGTCATGCCGTTAAACCTCACAAGGGCCGGGTGACTCGTGAAGATAAGCTTCGGTTCCATGGTCAGCTCCATATCCAGGCGGCCACGATGGAGAATGCGCAGGCCAACAAAAACGCCGCTCCAGCGCGCAGCCAGGGATTTTCCGTATCGTGGCGCATGTTGCGGCTACCAGGCCTTTAGCCACTCTTTGGCGAACGAGAACATAGCGCGGTAAACCTCGTAGGCCTCTTTAGACTCGGCTTCATCGAGGTACTCGTCTTCGCTAAACTTCCGCTCCCACTCGCCAACAGTATGAAACTTGCAGCCTATGTGAACGTACTCTCCGTACGCCGTGAGCGAAAAACGCGCGGCTCCGGATATACAAAGAGGGGATTTTTTGACTTCCGCATCGCCGTAGACCCAGGCATCGCCGGAGACCTGGGCAT
>JAEZBW010000289.1 GCA_023426765.1 Bacillota bacterium | reverse complement strand
GGACGGTCCGGTCCGGCCCTGGATGGCGGGCCATGGCCCGGCTTCGCATCTGGTCGGGCAGATGCTGGCGAAAAATCTTCACTGCCCCGTGACCACCAGTTGCGGCCGGCTCTTCGACGCCGTGGCCGCTGTAACCGGCCTGTGCCTGGAAACGACCTATGAAGGACAGGCGGCAATTGTGTTGGAGCGCGCCCAGGACATGGCCGAGGACCGACCTTACGCTTGTCCGCTCTTGGCCGACCGGACGCCGGCTGTCCTCGACACGCTCACGCTGTTTGCCCAGGCCGCGGCCGACGCGGCCCAGGGTGTGGCGGCCGGACGCATTGCCCGGCGTTTTCACCTGGGGCTCGTGGCCGGGCTGAAGCGGTTGGTCACGGCCATGGCCCGGGAGACGGGCGTTCGCGCCGTGGCCCTTGGCGGCGGCGTCCTGCAGAACCGAACCCTGGCCTTGCGCCTGCCCGAGGCGCTTCGAGCCGCCGGCATGCAACCGCTGGCGCATCGTCGTATGCCGGCCAATGACGGCAGCGTCAGTCTGGGCCAGGCAGCCTTTGGCCTGAGGCGGGCGCTGGCTGGTAGTTAGCAAAACAAAAAATTACGCGCGCATACATCGGATTACAATATAGATCGTTTTGGTATAAATAATTGACAACAAGGGTGACGCCGGGTAGGCAACAGCCGCGTGCCTGGGTGGTTGCGTTCCAACTCGCCTTGATTCCAGGGGCTCACCCCGCCAACAGTGTCGGCGGAGTGTTTTCACGAGCCGGCAGGGCGCGGCAGCTGTTTAAAAACGTTGAAAAAGCGTAACGATACGAGACACAGCCAAGATATCTCATGGCCGGCTGGACAGCAGCCTGGAATGCAGCATCGCAATAGGCCGCAGTCTCAAAATATATGACAGCACATAACGCCAGACAGCATTCAGTACGATTCTGCTACGTTGCCGCCAAGTCCTTGACAGCCTTTTGCAATAAGTCTATTTTTTAAAAAAATACCTGTGAATTTTTAGAAACAGGCGGCACATTACATCAATTTATCTCAAAATCGTATACGTTGCGTATAAATTCTAAAACACAACAAGGATATAATCGTTTTCTTTGAACTATTTTCGGTTTTTATCTGTATTAAAACCATTTGAAACAAGATCATTGTTTCAGCCCTGCAGTCCAGGTATCCCCGTGCAGTTCATAAAGGATGCCTCTTTTTAAGATATCCCAATGGAGGCAAGATGGATAACGAGAAAACGCTTCAGGACATGATAAATCGCTTTGACGAGGCCTTTGATCGCATCAAGAAAGCGACAGGCATGCGTACCCAGGTGGAAATCGCCAAGATGCTGGACATCCGTCAATCCAGCATTTCCGATGCGAAGAGACGCCAATCCATCCCAGACAGCTGGTTGATAAAGTTGTATCAAATCTACAACCTCAACCCCAACTGGATTCTGGACGGCGAAATGCCGCAATTCCTCGGTGAACAACGCGGCGGGGCTTTCCCGGTCAAAGAACCGGCCGAAGCCTATGGCCGCAAGCCCAAACACCACCAGATGCCGGTCTATTCCATGGCTCCGGACAATGCGGACCAGCCTGGCGTTTGGCAGGAACGGCCGGTGGAGTTCTTGAGCGTTCCGGATCAGTTGCACCGCCCGGGACTGCTCGTCGTTCGCATGGACGAAAGCGACATGGAGCCTGTCATCCAACGCGGCGCGTATGTCGGCATCGACAAGGACAAAAAGACCGTTCGCTCCGGCGCGCTTTATGCCCTGGACATGCCCGTTGAAGGCCTGATCATCAAAAAAGTGCTCCACGACGCGGAAAATGCCCGTCTCGTGCTGCGCTCCGAAAACCCCAAATTCACCGATCAGATGCTGCCGGCCGAAAACGCCGCCGAACGTATCGTTGGCCGGGTCGCCTGGGTCATGCAGGCCATCTAGCGCCTCCTGTGAAAGCGGACGAAAAGAAGGTCGACAACCGTTTTGCCGACACGTCATTTTTGAAGACATGCCGCCGTACCCGATAGAAACGAGACACGAGTCCGATCGCGTTGATACGAAGCCAGGCCAGGCGGTCTGCCCTGGCTCGTCGACGTGTTATTGAGCAGAATAGTCGAAGAGCGGCAGGAGTGATGCAAAATCGCTAAAACGCGGTCCGGAACGCGTTGCGACTGTTGCAGGAAAAGGCGCACGCCATTTAAGGCGCAGCGCCTTTTTTATTGCCGCTCTTTCCAGTACGCCACAAGCCTCTGGCGACCAGGCATTGACGACTGCCCCACGGACATGTAAATTTTCTCGGCAACATATATACCATTCATTATTATAGACTAATGTTTACGCCAACCCTTCAGGAGGTTGCGTGAAGCCGGACAATTTCGAGGACGCTTACGCCAGAATTCAGGCCGCCACCAAGGCCAAAACACAGACGGAGATCGCCGCTATCTTGGGCATCAAGCAGTCCAGCATCTCCGACGCAAAAAAAAAGAACACCATTCCGGACGGCTGGCTAGTCACCCTCTACAGGATGTTTTTTCTCGAACCGGACTGGATACTGTACGGACAGCTCCCGGCCGTGCGTCGGGAAAGCGGCGGAGCCGCCGATTGCGTGCGGGAAACCGCCGTGGCCTATGTCGCGCCCCCAAGCCGCGTCACGGTTTATGCCATGAGCCCCACCGATCCCCAGACCCAGGCTTGGATTCGCGAACCGCTGGAGACCCTGCCCCTATTTGAAGCCTTGCGCCGGCCAAACCTGCTAGTGGTGCGCATGGACAACGCCAGTATGGAACCGACCGTGCGCCGCGGCGCCTACATCGGCATCGACTGCGACGATGTGCGCCTGCGCAGTGGCGAAATCTACGCCCTGGACATCCCGGGCGAAGGGC
>JAEZBW010000212.1 GCA_023426765.1 Bacillota bacterium | reverse complement strand
TCATTCGAATGATACTTTCCGACCTGGTTTATTGCGAAGTGATCAATAAAAAGATGTTCTACCATCTTATCAGCGGGGAAGTTCTGGAAACTACCGGCAATATGGCCGAGCTGGAGCAAAAACTGCAGCGTTATCCCTTCTTTCAGAAGATACACCGTTCATACATCGTCAACCTTCAGCATATAGAATCCCTTACTGTAAAAGAGATTACAATGAATACAAAGGATGTGCTGCCGCTTGCACGCGGCCGTTTTGAAGAAATCCGGCGGGCCTGGCTTTCTTTGCCTTTTAGTGGAGGATGAGTGAATGCAAAGCTTCCTCGGTTATCTAAACTACAGTGTTGTACTGCTTTTTGGCGTGATTGTTTCAATTGCTTTCGCAGGGGTTCTCAATCAGAAAAAGAATCGATGGGCTATTCTTATGTTCATTACGCTGCTTGGTTTTATTCAGGCAATTCTTGTTGCTGCCCTGGGGATGGACTTAACAAGAAAGTTGTATCCGCTGATCACTCACTTACCCCTGATTCTTTTTTTAACGTTTTACTTTAAAAAGCCCTTGCTTATGTCCTCTGTGTCTGTTTTTTCAGCTTATCTCTGCTGTCAGACCCGCCGTTGGTTCGGAAACTCCATATTACTGTTTACCAACAGTGCTGACGTAGATTATGCTGTCCAGATCCTGGTAACCATACCCCTTCTGATGCTGCTGATTCGCTATATTGCTCCGGCTGTTACACGGCTGATGTTCCAATCCCGCCGGTCGTTGTTGATGTTTGGTGCAGTACCTTTTATATATTATGTGTTCGATTACACAACTACGGTATATACGGGCCTGCTGTATAGCGGATCTCGTGCGGCCGTGGAGTTCATTCCATCCGTTATGGCCACCTGTTATTATCTATTCGTCGTACTATATTTTAATGAGCTGCAGCAACGCAGTGAAATTGATAACGAACGAAAAATTCTCTCCATACAGACGAAACAGGCCGTTAAAGAGTTGGACTCCTTAAGACGTTCACAGGAGCAGGCCGCAATTTATCATCATGATCTGCGTCATCACCTGCAGTATCTGGATGCCTGTTTACAGGTAAACAAGCCGGATGACGCCCGTACCTACATCCGGAATATTACGAATGTGATAGAGAAAAACAAGGTCATTCGCTATTGTGAAAATGAAACGGTAAATTTGATTTTGTCTTCGTATGCCGCAAAAGCAAAGAGTGCTGGGATAACATTGAGCTGTGATACCGATATAGCGGCGGATCTCGGTGTATCGTCCGCTGATCTTTGTGTGATCCTGGCCAATGGCCTGGAAAACGCTTTTCACGCCTGCCTGGCATTGACCGGTGAACGAACCATTTCAGTAACCACCCGAAGGAATAAGTCAAAAACCTTCCTGCAGATTCAAAACCCCTATGCCGGCGGCATCTCCTTTGAGAATGGTCTCCCGGTCACCTCGGAGCAGGGGCATGGATATGGTACCAGAAGCATCCTGATGACTGTCGAAAAGCTGGGCGGATTATGTGATTTCATCGCAGAGAGCGATCTATTCACCATGCGGGTATCTTTTAATCACGGGGACAGTTCTTTTGATTATACTAAAAAATGAACTGTCCCCGTTAATGTTCTTAATTTGATTCATTCTCCAGATAACGCATGAGAATGGTAGCCACTTCGGCTCTTGATGCTTTCCCCAGCGGGTTCACGGTGGTTTCGGTATTACCTTTGATCAGACCTTGCGCAACAGCCCATTTCATGGCTTCCACTGCAAAATCAGATATCTCCGATGCATCGGTAAAGCTCAGGGTGAACTGGCTTTCATCTGTAATTTGCCCTTTGCCTGCTGCATAGCGATACAGCATCACCGCCATTTGCTCCCTGGTAATGAAGTCATCCGGTGCAAAGATACCCTTGCCGTAGCCCTTCACGATATTGTTCTCATGGGCCCATCCAATGGCGTCCGTATACCACATCCCGGTTTTTACATCCTCAAAGGCAGCTGACGCATTGACCTCCGGCTCTCCGTCCATCCGATACAGAACGGTGGCCAGCATGGCGCGGGTCATGTTCAGCTTCGGTGAAAACTCGTTTTCGGAGGTACCCTTAAACAGGGCATGATTATAAGCATATCTTACACTGACATAATACCAGTCTGCACGGATGACATCGGTAAACGGCGGGATTTTACAGAACACTGCCTTCACCGTGGTATCCCGGTCAACCTTCGGGATGGTAAAGAGCTCGCTGCCTGCAAACCTTTCACCGTTGACATAAACATACTCTGTTTCATACCCTTCGTTTGGAAGAAACCGGATGGTACAGGATGTTGTACGGCGACATTTTTGAGTGATAAAATCCGGATGAACTCTGCCATTTTCCCCGATGACCGATGCATTGACCACAACAAAGATGCTTTCACTGGAAGAGCTGCTATCACTCCATCGTTCGGGGCCGATAATCTTTGCTTTTTCAAAAGCCTTCACTGCTGCTGCCAGCTCCGCAACGGCTGTTTCAATTTCCTGCGCTGTTGCATCTGCTTTATTAAAAATGTTCTTCGCAAGCGTTATTTTCGCTCGAAAAGCTTGCTCTGTTTGTGTTGTAATCCAGTAATCAGGATAGTATATCTGCGGATTTGTCTGATCTGTTATTATGCAGTCTGCAAGCATTCTTTCCGCTGCAGCAATATCGTTCTCCAGCAGTTCCTTTGTTACATCCTTGATACCGGTTCCGATGATCATCATTGCCGTTTGGGAAATATCCACATAACGCGCGGAAGCATCGCGGTTTGTAACAATAAAATCGTCCCCATACAATTGTACGGTTCCGTTGCTTCTTGCTTTGAATACAACTTCACCAAGGTTTCCGAGCATGCTGTCGTTCTGCCCCTGTCCTGTCATGTCCAGGTACGCGAATGTAATCTTTCCGTTATTCTCCAGCGCACTTATTCTGTTCTTTTCGACAATGGACAAGCTATTGATCACGTAAGGATCAAAATATAGTTTTCCCTGCAAGCCATAGACAGGAGCCCTGCCGGTTCCGGTATACACAAGGCTTACCCGGACACGGATCGTATCTCCAATTTGAAAGGTATTGGCAGCCCTGCCGTTTTCATTCTCAACCTCAATCTTCAGCTGATAACCAAGGTCGGCAGCGTCGTTCGCGGCAAAAACCACACTCGGAGCGCTTGTAAACAGTAAAAGGATCGTTATCAGAACACATAAGGTTTTTTTCATTGTAGCACTCCCCTTATCTCAGTATTTCCCAAAGGATCAGCTGTGCATCGGCAATATCCACCACACCGTCGCCGTTTTTGTCCGCTCTCAGCCAGCCTTCTGCATTGTTCAGTGAATCCTGGTTCAGAATTGCCTGGATGGTAGCCTGCACATCCATGCTATCCACCACATGATTCCCGTTGGTATCCCCGCGCAGGAGCATGGGAGCTTGCCGGTATGAATGAAACTGAATCAAATCGGTAAGCTGTTCGCTGGAAAGTCTGCGTCGGAACGCACCAATGTATGCTTTCCTGGTTTCGTCATACAGTAATGCGGTTTCCTGGCCATCCACCACCACTGTTGCCATTCCGCGGTTCTCGGAATACAAGGTTAAGATTGTGAAACCCTGGGTTTGGCGAAGCTCATACCGATAACCCACATCACGGATTTTTATCGTGATGATATCGGCCAGTTCTTTATAGAACCTCCTGCCGTTATCACCTTCAAACGCTGCTACGCGGTAACCGGCCTTGATGGCCGTTTCACCCGGGGCAAGCGCCTCTATGGTTCCGTCCTGTGAAAGCCTGATGATGTTTTGCTCGTAAAGTACCTCCCAGACGATGTCTTCCGGCTTCAGTACAACCTCTCCATTTGCACGTAACCCTTTTACCTGCAGGGAGGTCTTATTGCCGATGTTCATTTCGATATAGTCCGGTTGCTGACCCGATTCTTCCAGGTCTGAAATCAGCCTGATGCTTTCAAAAGCTGCAAGCTCCCGGTTCACCAGAGTTATCTTCATCTCGGTCACATTCCCTGCGGCATCTTCAGCCTTCAGCAGCAGAACTTCGTCTGTTTCCTTACTGTCTGTCCGGCGTACGATGGTAAAGGTACCATCCTCATGAACAGTAATGCCGTCCTTTTTGCCGTCAAAGGTCAGAACTGCTGATTTTTCGGTCAGACCGCTGAGCATGAAGGAGCCGTCCTCGCTGACGAAAACTGTCTGATTGCTGACTGTGGTTTCCTCAGCATTTTCGCCCATGCTGACCGAAGTACTTTGTCCTACTGCAAGCACAGGTGCAGCGGTATCCACGGTAAATCCGATAATGGTATCGGCATCACTGCCGGATAATGTATCATTCTGCTCGTTTACTGCTTCAAAGCCGATCAGGTGGATACCATCTTCAAAGCTTTTCTGAACAGTCCATTCGGTTTTAAAGTCATCCTCAGCTTTCTGCCGCACGCCATCGATAACCAGAGACATTTTCACCGGCATATCGAAGGTATAGGTTGCCTCATAGAGCGGGTTGTTCGTATAAATCTGCTCATTTTGCCCGGGCAGATTGGTCTTTACACGCGCAAGAGAGGGTTTGGTGGTCTCCGGCATGACAAACCCTTCGGAGATTGTACTCTCCGTGCTGTAATAATACAGGGTTTCGTTTTCAGCGGAGGTTGTTTCCTTTAAAGCGATTACCTTCGCATAGTAGGTTTTTCCCGGCACCAGAACAGGTTGATTGCTTCCGGTGTACATGGGGCTAAGCCTGATCTCCTTGCCGACAGCATATTTCCCGAAGGAATTGACAACTTCATCGCCATTTTCATCGATCAGCGCTGCCATATAATAATTACAGGGAGCTTGTTCATTGCCTGTAACGTCAATCTTCACCGCACCGTTTCCGGCGTAGCTTAAGGCTGTTGATGCAGGTTTACCGGGCAGCATCGGATTTGTAAATACAAAAGCCGTATCGCTCATCACCTTACTCATGCCGCCCTGATGGTCGCTGAGCATCGCAACCACATAATACGATCCTTCTTCAAAGGTATCGGGCAGTGTAAAGGTATACTCTCCCGATGCGATACGAGCCAAAGGAATATTTCCAATGCTGGTCAGGGAGTCGGAATCTTCAATCACGCTTTTTTCAAGCTTGCTCAGCATGGCGCTGTCCCTTGTGACATAAACATTCAAATCTGCCGTTGCATTGCTTTGGTCATCCGTGGTCCACGATACCTTCAGCTCACGGCCCTGCTGCGTAAAGGATACATCCGTGATCACAGGCAGATTGTCCACGCCGTTGATTTCAAAATCGTCAAAGGATACATTTTCAGCTGTCAGGGACAATGTCCAGTTGCCTGCAATCAGCTGGGCGGGGTCGGTAATGGTAATATACAGGTAATTTTTATCATCCCTTGTTTGAATCAGATAATTTCCGCCGCCCAGGCCATCGCTTTCCACCATCGGGATTTGCTGCCCTTCGGGGTTGGTCAGAATAATCTGATCGGCCTGCGGTTTTGCGATACCGGTCAGTGGAACCTCAAGCAGCAGAGCATCCTGACTTGCAGGGTCAAAGCTCTTGGTCAGTCCATTACCCGCACGGGTTTTAGCTACCACTGCCGAGGCAAGCCTGCGCATGTTGGTCCCATAGGCTACTGTGGATTGAACCGGGTTGCCGTCATCATCCCAATAGGCCGATGGAACATAGGTGACAGCCGCACCTCTGGAGGACAGGTCAATACCTTTTCCGAATTTGTAATCACCGTCCCAGTAATAGATGAACCCAAACTTGATTCCGATGATCACGATGTTTGCACCGATAAAGTCAGAGGATATCGCTGCTTCAATCCCGGCAAGCTGCATGCCGCCCACCAGTGGTATCGAATCGGGAATAAACAGGCCTGCATAGACATAGCCGTAAAAGTAATCATCAGAGATCTTAATGGTGAAGCCGCCGCGCAGCAAACCTGAGCAAATGCTCATGTCTCCGTATGCATTGATATAAAATGGAGAGATCCAGCGCACCGCCATGCCGCAGGTCATTTTCATGATTTTTCCGTCATCATCACCCTTAAGCCTCATTTCACCGTCAAATTTCAAACCCGACAGCTTCACTTCCAGCTCAAAATCACCCACCAGAGTTTCAATCAGCAGAAGCTGTGTTTTCAGGTTAATGGTGATGGGTGGCAGCTCACCCATGGTATCGTCACTGATGGTATCCGCCAAATCGGAGACACCGCCGCCCAGACCCGTCATGAACACAAAGGGCGGAAGGATGGGGATTTGCATGATATCACCGCCGAGGTAAAAGAACAGTTCATCGGGGATGATACGCGGTACGGATTTTACCGGAACCTGTTTGAACGCAATGGCGCCCTCGCATTCGAGCATCGTCAGCTCCAGGCCCAGTGCGATTCTGTAATAGTTATCGATGGTATTAATGGTAACTTCGGCCTCTATTCCAAAAGCATTTTTCACCATGGAACCCATCACGTCCTCCGGTAATTTTACCGAAAGGGTGGTGTTGATTCCCAGAAAACCAACGCCGTCATCGTCCTGACCATAGAGGACATCATCGATTGCCGCAGAGATTTCACCATCATCAGGGTCATCGTCATCACTTTCGTCTGATTTGGTTCCGCCGCTCTTTCCGTCACCGGAGGACTTTCCGCCACTGCCGCTGCCCGAAGATGAATCTCCGCTGTTCTCCTTATCCGGTGCTTTAATAGGCAGTGTAATTTTTCCACCAAAGCTGATTCCGAACATACCGTCGCTTTCTGTCATCACGCCGTATTTCAGGTCAATCAGAAAGCCGCCGATATACTGTATCATCGAGCCGGCGCCGACCAAAGCCAGTTCAAAGGGCTCCGCATTTCCGTCCTCCACCTCGTCCTGGTTCAAAGACAGCTTTGTCCCGTTTGTGCCCTCAAACTGCCACGCATTGTGCCAGACGTTAATGGAATTGATTACCCTCAGGGTGCCGTCACCCTCTAAAATAG
>JAEZBW010000134.1 GCA_023426765.1 Bacillota bacterium | reverse complement strand
AACATAGTTGAAGCACCAATTTGCATGATAAGAGATAGCAGGGTTTGAGAGTAATGCGAAGAAAATTTTGTCGCAAAACAGTGCTGGACATTATCTTGAGGGTTTGCTATGATAGTATTGGAAAGGTGGGTGACGCATCTTGGACGATACTATCAGAGTATTCTCCGGCAGGGCAATCAGCCCTAAAGATATTGAAACAATCAAGTGGGCACGCAAGAGATTCCCTCAGCTATCCAGAAGTGAACTTGCAGCGACCCTATGTGAAATATTAGAATGGACGACTCCAGCAGGGCGAGGAAAAGTGCCACAATGCTTGGAAATGCTGGCTCAGTTAGAATCGGAAGGAATAGTACAGCTACCCAAACTGCAAACAAAAAAGCGCCCGAATAAACAACCGGAGCAGTTCTGTAAATCGAACATACCCGGTGAAGATATTATCGGTGATACCAGAAACTATGAGCCAATCATCCTTGATATTGCTCGAGCGGGCGAAGAACTGAAGCGTTGGCGGGCGTATGTGAACAAGTACCACATGTTAGGTGATAAACAGGTATTTGGTTCAAGGCTCCACTATTTCATTAAAAGTGGTGACAACGAGTTAGGCTGCATGCAGTTTTCAGCATCAGCCTGGGCATTGGCAGATCGGGAACGCTGGATTGGGTGGAGTGTTGAAGACCGGAAAAAACGTCTGCATCTCATCGTCAACAACAGCCGATACCTGATATTCCCATGGGTAAAGATTAAGAATCTGGCAAGCAAGGCATTGGCAATTGCAGGCCGGCAAATCCAGGAAGACTGGCTTAGGGAATACTGTTATGCACCAGTTCTGCTGGAAACGTTTGTTGACCTTGAACATTTCAAGGGAACCTGCTATAAGGCGGCCAATTGGATATACCTTGGAGAATCTCAGGGCCGTGGGCGGATGGACAGGGAGAATGAGTATGCTTTGTCCCGGAAAGCTATCTTCATGTATCCACTGCAAAAGGATTTCAAGGAATGTCTGCGAGGAGAGAAACCCTACAAGGTGGTGAACCCGGATGAGCAGTAAGGAACGACAGAAAAAAAGGCAAGTAGACCGGGAAGCCAAGATGCAGAAGCAGATGAAAAGCGGTAAGGTAAAAAGGGTGTATTATCAGGAAAAGAAGAAAAAAGCGGCCTTGCCAAACAGGTTAAACATAGAAAACAGTCCTGAACAGGAGTTGACAAAGAAGCAGAGTCTGGCTGAGGATGCCACCAAAGTCTATCGTAAACTGCTTCCGGGACTACTTGATAAATTGAGTCGTATCCGGGACCCCCGGCGGATAGGGAGTGTTAAACACAAGCATACGGTGTTGTTGCTCTATGGAATCCTGATGTTTGTGCAACAAGTTGGATCACGACGGGAAGCCAATCGTTCGCTGGACAGAATTCAGTTTGAGAACATGAAAGCCATGTTTCCGGAACTGGAAACCCTGCCTCACGCAGATACACTGGCGAGGTTTCTGGAAGTTATTGAAGTCAGTAAAATCCAGGAATGTATGATCGAATTGGTGAATGATTTAATTCGCCGGAAGAAGTTCCGAAGATACCTGTTGAAAAAGAACTATCTGATCGCTATCGATGGGACGCAAAAACTTTGCCGTGACTACCAACTGGAGAAGGAATATTTGGAACGTCATGTGGGAACAGAGAAGAAAGCTCAGTATTATATATACGTCCTGGAAGCGGTACTGGTTTTAGACAATGGAGTTACACTTCCAATGATGAGTGAGTTTTTGAAAAATGACAGCGATTGGGACGGAGACAGCAAACAGGATTGCGAGAGGAAAGCCTTTATTCGCTTGGCTAATCGATTGAAGAAGGTGTTTCCTAAATTACGAATTACGCTTTTAATGGATGGCCTGTATGCCTGCGGTTCCGTTCTCAAAACGTGTCGGGACTATGGCTGGGGATACATGATAACACTGAAGGAAGGCTCACTTCCAGATGTATGGCATGAAGCTATCGGACTAATGGATTTGTCACCGGAAGACAGTAAGCATACGAAGTGGGGAGACCGTGAACAGTGGTATGCCTGGGCCAATGACATCGAATATGAGTTTGAGGATAGGGAAAGAAGACGGCATAAAGAAATGCTGCATGTAGCCTATTGCCTGGAAAACTGGACAGAAAACCATAGCCGCAGTACGGGAACTGTTGAGAACAAAGAAACTCGGTATTGCTGGCTATCTTCGGAACCACTCACAGGAAAAAACATCTTTGAGCGATGTACCCGAATGGGTCGATACCGCTGGAGGATTGAAAACAATATTTTGACGGAAAAGCACCAAGGCTATGATTATGAGCACACATACTCCTTTACTTGGAATGCTATGGAAGGGTATCATTATCTAATGAAGATTGGCCGTTTCCTGAATGTCATTGCTGCCAATAGTGAATTGTTGGTAGAAAGAGTGAAAGACCTCGGAATTCGAGGGTTTATTGAACGTTTACGAAATGTATTGTCAAGCGTACTTCTTGATCGAGAAGCTATCCGGCAGGCGGCGGAATGCCATTACCAGCTGAGAATTGTTTGACCCGTCATATGATAATGATTGTGTGAAGAAGCCGAAAGGCTTGATTAGCATGAGCGTGATTATGAAAAAACCATATGTGTTGACTAAAAAAGCACATTGGATCAAGATTTGTGGCATGTAGTATCTTTTCTCGAAGTGGAAAGTGGTCATTTTCATAGGCGAAGATGCTTGGTTTCATTAATTTTTTTCTTCATGCTTCAGCTATG
>JAEZBW010000104.1 GCA_023426765.1 Bacillota bacterium | reverse complement strand
TGATATATCATCGGGGCATTTAACCCCCTTTTCATAAAGAAATCGAACAACACCCAAACCGATACCGTCATAACCGGTAACTATCGCCGTTGGCCTGGTTCCTTTTTTCCACATTCCGGAAAACACTTCATACCCAGCTTGTCCACTAAAGTCGGAAGAAGATATCCAATCCTCCTGATATGAGACAGGCCGCTCACTCATGGCTTTCATGTACCCCTTCAGTTTCAGTTCATAAGATTGGGATTTTGGCGAGCTGTTTATGAAAAAGATATTGCGATGACCTAATTCGAGCAGGTGTCTGGTCGCCAGATAAATGCCGAGCTTGGAATCGGTGTTCACGCAATCAAATGCCGGATGATTCGCTCCAACCAGTACTGTTGGTATTTTTGAGTGCAGTATGGTTTCTGCCAGTGAGTCACTGATAAACCCACCGGCGAGAAGTATTCCATCAACCCGGTTTGGGTTTATAATTTCTGAGAATTTGGAATCGTGAAGGTAAAGCTCATCCAGCAGCAAGCTGTAATCTGTCTTGTTGATTTCCTCTTCAATACCAGGCAGTAAGTCAAGAAGATAGGTATCCCCCACGGAATCAAAGGTACGTACCCGCATGGAACGTTTATTGATGATGCTTACAGCGGCGATAATCTTTTTCTGTTTCGTGATCAGGGAGCGCGCAAACTGGTTTGGAATATAGTTGTACTCTTTCACAAGCTTCCAGACCTTTTCACGGGTTTCCAGCTTCACCTTGTTACTGTTGTTCAGTACCAGTGAAACCGTGCTTGGTGAAACATTTGCCGCTCTTGCGATGTCTTTTATCGTATACATGGATCCCCCTGTTTTCAAACGATCCAACATTGAAAAACCCGATTATAATGCTGTTTATGCAGCACTGAATGAACTTAAAGCTCATCTTTTTTAAATCGTTTTAATTTTATGCTTTAATATTACCTGCATTCGAATACATTGTCAAATGAAATTGAGATTTCATGATTGGCTAAAAAGTCGATTAAGTGAAATTATATTCCGTCATGCTTCATTTTTCTTCAAATTTCGAGTATATTAGAAGAATGAAGTCATGGAAAAAAACTAAACACAGACCACCCACTCGTTGGTTCCTTCCCCAACATAATTCAAACGTTTGAACTCAGACTGGCTGCCACGACTAATCTGCCATGAGGAGACAGTTTTTTTGCATCATTGCCCGCTCTGTCCATTCCAGCATAAAAATGACTGCTATTGTTAAAAGAAATGGTTAAATTGTTGAAAATCCGCAAACCCGCCGGCTTCTTTTTCTGAGTAATAAAATACTCCAATGCGATAGCCGATGAATAAATCCAATGTATATTTCATCTGCAGCTCCCATCCGGAAGCACTCCAATGGATGCCGTCTTCCGAGAAAAAGAAGGAGGCTGTATCCCTGTCATTTTCATAATCAAAAACAATCTTTAAATGAACATTCATATGGGAGATGGGAATAGAATCCTTCACAATCTGCTGACCGTCGGAATCTCTCCCGTAAACGACAACGGCCCTGTTACCGTTCTCGTCTTTTTTAACGCCTATGGTTCCGTAGTTTCCCTGAAGCGCAACCAGACCTGCATAATCTCCGGATTTAAGGCCACCGGTCTCCAGCGCTACGGAAAAAGCGCATCGTGGGCCGCTTGTTCTTTGGGTCAGCGTATTTCTCGCCGACAGGATATCTTTCGCGATATTTTCAGTACGCAGCCTCAAATAACCGGGCCGCTCTATAAAAGACCAGCAATGCTTTGATGGGTTGTGATTCCATTCCCATTGCTGCTCAAGCCGGTTTTCCGCATGATTGAAGGTATCACTGATGATCAGCGGTTTGGCTGCAAAGGGTTCCACAGGGATTTCAAATGTTTCCGGCACCTTTCCGTTCCAGCCGATGATGGGCCAGTCATCCTCCCATGCTGCGGGAATAAGGTGCGGAATTCTGCCGACTGCGCCATGATCCTGAAAAAGAATGGAATACCAGTCGCCTTCGGGAGTATCAATCAAAACACCCTGGGCAATGCCCTGGTTCCGGTAACCCATATCGTCGTCCAGAAGGATTTTTCTTTCATATTCACCCAATAGGCTTTTGGATCGGTAACAGACTACGCGCCTTCTGCGATTCCCTTCTTTGGGCCATTCAATAAACAACAGGTAATAGAAACCATTTCGTTGATAAGCTCTGCAGCCTTCACAACGCAAGCCCATGTTCGCGGAAGGAGTGCTGAATAAAAGCCGGTTGATGCCACCCTCTTTCAGCCCGGATAAATCATCCTTCAGCTCCGCAATGTAGATTTCTCCATTGCCATAGATAAGAAAAGATTTATCATCATCAAACAGGAAAGACATATCGTGATATACATCCTCCAGCACATATCTGTCCCAGCTGCTTTTTTCAATATCTTCTGTATGATAGATGTATGTACGTTTCATGTCATGGCAAACAAAACAGGCGTAAAACCTGCCGCGATGATATTTCAGGCTGGTGGCCCATTGCCCCTTGCCATAAGCGTGTTTTTCGTGATTCAACCGGTATATGTCGTTATCTTCAATGGTATTGAAGATATGGGAAACCAACTCCCAATGCACCAAATCCTTTGATTTCAGAATCGGACCTCCCGGCATGACAAACATGGTCGTTGAAACCATGTAATATGTATCACCAACGCGGATCACATCCGGATCGGGCAAATCAGCCCATAGAATCGGATTGGTTACCAGCATTTCGGGTTCCATCCTTTCTGTAAATAGCTTTAAACAGTTATTATCCGGAGGATAATAGATTCAGGTATAGATTATTGCGGCTATGCTGCTGAGCGCAACGAAGGATCTGATCATAAGATCCTTCGTTGCGCTCAGGATGACATACGCTGCGCTCAGGATGACATGAATGTCAGATTTCAGTTTTAACATTATTGTCTCTTAATTGCAAAACCTCTGGACAGTAACATAAAATATCCGCTTTTCTTTTATGGGTTAATCATCACAGCCTGCTAAGAGATATTCTTTTCCTGCTTCCGCTGTAAATGAAATTGTATTTCCGTTTTGTACCACATCAACCGTTTTGCCGTCACAGCTGACAAGAATGTTCTGTTTGATGATAACCACGCATTCCCCGTCAAGCTCCGAACGGATAAAGGCCTGGGTAAGGCCTCCTGCCTGCCATTCGACATCCACCGTGAAACCGCCCCTTGCTCTTAAACCCTTTGCTTTTCCGCAGCGCCAATTTTGAGGAATAGCAGGAAGAAGCTCTATTCCTCCTTCATGGCTTTGCACGATCATTTCTGCAACCCCCGCCGTGCCGCCGAAATTTCCGTCTATCTGGAATGGAGGGTGGGAGTCAAGCAGATTGTCCTGCGTGGATTTTTTTAGCAGCTCCATCAGGTTTTCAAATGCTTTTTCTCCATCCTTCAGCCTTGCCCACATATTGATGATCCAGGCCCTGCTCCAGCCCGTGTGCCCGCCCCCGTGGGCCAGCCTTCTCTCCAGGGTTTTTCTGGCCGCCAAAGCAAGCTCCGGGGTTTTTTGCACGGTAAAAAGGTTTCCCGGATGCAGCCCGAAAAGATGGGAGATGTGCCTGTGCCCTATTTCGGCCTCATCATAATCTTCAGACCATTCCTGTATTTGCCCGTGTTTTCCGATTTGCGGCATGGGAAGCCTGTTCATTGTTGTTTCAAGCTGATCCGTAAATGCAGCATCCGTGTTCAGGGTCTGCGCCGCATGGATGCAGCTAGTAAAAAGCATGCGGATAATCTGGCTGTCCATCGAAGGCCCGATGCAAAGACATCCCTGCTCTCCGTTATCCAGAATGTATGTGTTTTCGGGAGAGACAGAAGGGCAGGTCACCAATCTCCCTTTATCATCTTCCATCAGGAAATCCAGAAAGAACTCTGCAGCTTCCTTCATGACCGGATATGCCTTCTGAAGAAACGCCTGATCCGGCCAGAATTCATAATGCTCCCAAAGATGCAGGCACAACCATGCCGCACCCATGGGCCAATAGGTGGCCGGTATCCAGATGTCCTGAGGTGCCGTATCCCCCCAGATATCGGTGTTGTGATGCGCCACAAAGCCACGGCAGCCATACATCACCTGCGCCGTCTTCCTTCCGGGGCCGCGCATCCTTTCGATGTGATCAAACAGCGGTTCATGGCACTCGGAAAGATTGCAGGACTCTGCAGGCCAATAATTCATCTCGGTGTTGATATTAATCGTGTATTTACTGTCCCATGGCGGAAGCATGTCCTTATTCCAAATGCCCTGAAGGTTTGCGGGCAGGGTACCTGGCCGGCTGCATGAAATCAGAAGATACCGCCCATATTGAAAATACAGGCATACCAGCCCCATATCTTCTTCGCCGTTCTTCAGTCTTTCCAGCCGTTCGGCCGTATCCAGCCCGTCCTTACCGCTATTCCCGTTCCCGCTTTCAATTTGCAGGGACACACGGTTATAGAATCGGGAATAATCTGCCGCATGATCGGCAAGCAGTGCATCATAGCCCTTTTCAGCGGCATGATCCAGATATTCCGCGCATTGTTCCTGATATTCCTCGCGATAAAAGCTTGTCGCTGCTGATAACAGCAACGTTACCGCATCGGCCTGTTCAACAACGAGATTTTCTCCAATAGTAGAAACCGTGCCCCCTTCGTGAATGGCCCTCACCATCGTACAAAACCGTATCCCTTCTTCCGAGCTGCAGCTTGCAAACATCGTAAGGGTATTGCCTGCGGATGCTTTCACGGCATCGAGGTACCTGCCCCTTCGAAGATTCGCTGTAAAGCTGATCGTTCCGGGCTTGTCGGAGGCGATGCGGATGATCATGACCTGGTCTGCCGCGCTTGAAAAATACTGCCGGGTATACTTTACACCGTTCGAGGTGAAGCCCACCGTGGCGGTTGCATTTTCCAGATTCAATTCTCTGGTATAATTCCCTGCACTGCCTTCGTCTACCTCAAAGTTTAAGAACAGATCGCCCATCGTCTGATAGGGACGCTGGCTTTCGGGAACACCGGAAAAGGCCATAGCGGCAAGCCGCTCGGCCTCTTTAATTCTGCCCCCGGACAAAAGCGATCTTATCACCGGGAGGTTTTTCAATGCATCCGGATTGTTTCTGTCGATGGGATCTCCGTACCAGATACTATCTTCATTCAGTTGTATCTGCTCATTTGCCGGATGACCAAAGATCATCCCGCCCAGTCTGCCATTTCCAATCGGAAGGGCTTCATTCCAGGAACCAGCAGGTTTTTTGTACCATAACCTCTGCTCATGTGCACATTCTTTGCTCACGATGGTTTACCTCCATTGTATGGTTCAGCCCTTCCATCATACCATATTTGCTGAAGGCTATACAGGTTCCCCATGGAGAATCAGCAGGCGTCACCAAAATCACCTAAATCATCCGCTAGCTCTACTGTTGAGTGATCAGTACCTTTTATTCTATTGTCAGCAGAACGACGGACTTGGCAGGTAATGAAACATGCAGCTCGCCTCTCTTCAGTTCCGCCCCGTCAAACCGTTTGGGTTTCACTGCGTCAGGATTTTCAAATGTATTATGGGCATTCATTTGATCCGCTGTCAAGATGCTCCCGCTGACTTTGCCGAAGCTGCCGCCCGGGATGTAACAGGTAATGTTTTCGGCTTCATCAGGATGGAGGTTGCATAAAGTGACATGTACTTTGTTCTCATCATTGATGGAAGCAGAAGCATGCACTTTTGGAATGGACTGACCATCCACAACATAATCCGCACAGTTCACCGACAAACGCAGCAGCTCTGCATCCTGATGCACCTTGTACATATGGAATACATGGTAGGTGGGAGTTAAAAGCATTTTCTCCCCTTCGGTCAGGATAACTGCCTGCAGTACGTTAATGGTCTGGGCCAGGTTCGCCATTTGCACCCTTTCGCAATGGTTGTTGAACAGATTCAGATGAATACCCGCCACCAGTGCGTCGCGAAGTGTATTCTGCTGATAAAGGAAGCCCGGATTGGTTCCCGGTTCCACTTCAAACCAGGTGCCCCATTCATCAACAATCAACCCGACCTTCTTTTCGGGATCATATTGATCCATGATGCTTGAATGCTTACTCACCAGTTCTTCCATGAACAGTGCATTCTGCATCACCGCGAACCATTCGTTTTTGGTAAACTCCGTAGCCGACCCCTTGATGGACCATTCTTTGGCTGTCCGGGTGTAATAATGAACGCTTAAACCATCCATCTGTTTTCCGGCTTCCCGCATCAGGACCTCTGTCCAGTGATAGTCATCCACAGAAGCTCCGCCGGCGATCTTATAGATCTTATTTTCTCCATAGTTTCTGACATAAGTGGCATATCTGCGGTACTCATCGGCGTAATATTCCGCACGCATGTTCCCTCCGCAGCCCCAGTTTTCATTTCCGACACCAAAATAGGTCAGCTTCCACGGCTCCGGCTTGCCATTCTTACTTCTTAAATCGGACATGGGTGATTTTCCGTCAAAGGTGATATACTCCACCCACTGCTGCATTTCCTCTACAGTGCCGCTTCCCAGGTTTCCGCAAATGTATGGCTCCGCCCCGATCAATTCACACATCCTTAAAAACTCATGGGTGCCGAAATGATTGTTTTCGACGACGCCGCCCCAGTGTGTGTTGATCATGCTTGGCCGGTTTTCATACGGGCCAATTCCGTCCTTCCAGTGGTATGTGTCGGCAAAACAACCTCCAGGCCAGCGCAGAACCGGAATTTTCATTTCCCGCAGGGCCTGGATCACATCGTTGCGGAGGCCGTCGGTATTGGGTATGGGTGATTCCTTTCCCACCCACATGCCTTCATAGATACACCGACCAAGATGCTCTGCAAAGTGTCCATAGATGTTTTTATTGATTTTCCCTTTTTTTTGTGTTTCCAAGGTCATGTTTGTCATATGTCATCCCTCTTCTATCCAAAATAAAATAATCGTTATCCGTTCAATCCGTAAGAAATGAATCATTTTTCCCCCGGCTTTTTCCGGATTCGGAAATAAACACTGAACTTCTCATAGCCAATCTCATACAGGGGGACAAAACGCAGGTTCCTGTCCTGTCCGGTGGTCCTGTATCCCGTTACCCAATTGCTCCATTCCCTTTCATTGTCCGGAATCAACAGTTTTTCCGGATGGTTCCTGTCACCAACCAGTTCCCGGTCGTCTTCACACAACCCCGCAAGGACAACCGGCCCCTCCATAAAGGCGACCACCTCGGGATCGTCTGGAAGCGGAGAAACGGTAAGGCCTTTTTCCAGTTCGACAGTAATCCTGTCATCCTTCCACACCCGCTGCAGGTTACAGAAAGTGGACGGTTCCGCCTGCACCGCCTGTTTTTCTCCATTCACCCAAACCGTGGCCCCTTTTATCCACCATGGAAACCGGAGCTTCAAACCAAATTCCACAGTCTTGTCACAGTTTATGGATATATGCATCTTCAGGGACATGGGTCTGTGCATCACATCAAGATTTGTCCGGTTCACAGCTGCACAGCTGCCTGCCTGCGTATCTGTTTCCTGCCGGATGGCAACAGCCGTTCCGCTCCTGTTCCAGGCAAGTACCGACGGAATATACTGGCATACCGTTATACCGTCGGAATCCTCAAAATATATGCCACGGGTATGCGTTGCATTAGCCTGCACAAGGCTGCCGTGGCAGCACCAGAAATCGTGGGTGTGTGTTCCCCAGCCCTTGCGTGATCCCGCCCGCAGCGGCAGAAAATAGGAAATCAAGCCCCTGGTCGGGAATTCGCTGTGGAAACCATGAGTCAACGAACCTTCCCAGTATCCCTGGGCTAAAATGCCATTATACAAGCTTTTTTCCCAATAGTCGGCATATCCCGGATCCCCTGTCCATCGGAAAAGAAATTCCGCAAGACGCATCATGTTATAAACGGTGCAGTGCTCCTGGTTTTTTTCTCCCAGCCTTGCAGACATGGCATGGGGAGGTGTCCAAATTTCTCCGCAGGTCTGACCGCCGGTGCAGTATGTACCCCTTTGCGTAACCGCCATACGCCAGTAACCTTCGACAATATCCCGCCAGCGCTGTTCACCTGTCACTTCCCAGGCTCTCGCAGCCCCAATCACCTCGGGTATTGTTGTGTTCGCGTGCATATTGGTTAGTACGTCGACGCCTTCCAGCAGCGGATCAAAAAGGCGGCGTCGGTAATAACGCTGCATCAGCTCATGATGCTCGCTTTTTCCGGTTATTTCATATAACTCCGCCCAAATTTCCAGCATTCCGCCGGTTTCATAATCCAGAATATCATCGAACTGTTCGGCAGTAAATTGACCGGACCACCGGTAAAACCAGCCGGCCCATGAAACCGCTATATCC
>JAEZBW010000092.1 GCA_023426765.1 Bacillota bacterium | reverse complement strand
ACGGATAGCAGCCGGGCATTACAAAGCATATGCGAATTTTTTTCATGGCTTTTTCCTTTACTTCATTCATTTGACAGAGCAATGGACAGATAGATGCTTAGAGATTTCCCACCCTGTGTTTCGGTTATCAATATTGTAAGCATGTCAAGACAACACAATGTACTTATTTCCTGATTAACCTCTCGGAATACTGTTTAATAACGTCCAGCTTGTCCCGGTCGGGCAGTGACTTTGTTGAAAGCTTCAACCCCCACAGCTTTTCCTTGTATTCCTCCAGGGTGCAAATCAGCTTTGCCGGGTTTCCGGCAATCACACCATTGCCTGTAAAGCTTTTTGTCACCACAGACCCCGCACCAACTACGGTGTTGGATCCAAGGCATACCCCCGGCAGAAGGATGGTGTTTATGCCGATAAAAACATTATCCCCGATGACGATTTTTCCAAAAACATCGGCCTCCGGATCCTCTTCCCGAAAGACCCAGATGCCTCCGTCGTGGGTGATGAACTGAACGCCATCTGTAATGGTGACATGATTTCCGATCTCAATCAGGTAGCCTTCGCTGCCGAAATTGCTGGAAAACAGGCGGCAATTCCTCCCCACCTTCACGCCCATCGCTATTGCCCGATCGTAGTGCGTTTGCTGCAGATCCGGTGAAAGTTTACGAAATTGCCTTCTTAGAACTTCTTTGATTTTCCGAAACATCGTGACCTTCCTTATTCCAGATAAAATCATAGTCGGTGTGATTGATATACCCCAGTGACCCCTTCTGGGAGATGATTCTGCAGGGAATGCCCACCACGACAGCATTGTCCGGCACATCCCGGGTGACTACACAGTTTGCACCGATGGTGACATTGCTGCCAACGGTTACTTTCCCGATGATTTTTGCCCCCGGCCCTATGTAAACACGGCTGCCAATGGTGGGAAAGCCTTTGTTTTTCCCACGGTTGGCCCTTCCAATGGTCACCCCATGACTGATGTTTACATTGTCTCCGATGACTGCATTCTCGCTGACAATGATTGTTCCATAATGCCCGATATAAAATCCTTTCCCGATGTTCGTCAGATACTTCAGATCAATTCCATACCGAACACTGTTTCGTTTGTAGATCATCAGAACCAGAAGGTACAAGGGATATAAAATTGTTTTTTTCCGCAGCTTCAGGTACCGGCATAGCCTGAACTGAGTGGTGACCTTGAAGCCCGGCTCGAAGAAATAGTGGTACAGAAACTTTGAAAATCGGATATTTCCGGCGTATCGGTATAAATCGGACTGGATTGTTCTGATTAAATCCAACAGGGATTCCTTCATATTGACATCCTTTCAATCCTGTGATCAGCCTGCGCTTGCCTTCTTTTTCTTTGAATCCTGCCAGTCATCATGGTACCAGGTATATTTTCTGCGATATTCACTCATCGGTACCTTGTTTAAAACCGCACCGATGATATTCACATTGGCCATTTTCAACTGTTTCACCATATTGGTCAGCCTCTGCGTTTCGGGGAAACGGTTCCGGATGACAATGATAGCACCGTCGGTCATCGAGGCAATTTCATAACCATCAAAGACATTGCTTAACGCCGGCGTATCAATAATGATTTTGTCATATTCGCCGGAAAGCTTGTCCAGAATATCCCGAAACCTGGCAGAAGACAGTATCTCACAGGTATTTTCCACATCACGGCCGCAGGGCAGATAAAACAGGTTTTCCACCTCGGCGTTCAGAATGGCTGCCTGTGGATCTTCATTTCTGAAGAGGATGGTTGCCAGCCCCTTGTCTGCATTCCCCAGCCTTTTTTCATGAACGGGCTTGCGAAGATCGGAATCGATGAACAGGGTTTTATGCCCGCAATTTGCAAAGGAAACCGCCAGGTTCAGGGCAACGGCCGTTTTCCCCTCGCTTCTGGAATGGCTGACTACGCAAATTGTCTTCAGTGGATTGTTTCTTTCATAAAAGCTGATGTTGCCCCTTAAAAAGTGATAAGCTTCCTGTACATCAGACTCAAACTCGAATTGGATCAAATTGTTCGGATTTTTTTTGGATAGCAAATTATTTGTCATTTTTTTCACTCCTATGCAAGGTACTGTTCGGTATGACACCGATGACCTGAATTCCCAATAGTCTTTCGGTAATATCCACACTGTCAATCCGTTTAATGAATTCATCCAGAATAAAGTTCATGGTAATGCCCAGAACCATCCCTCCAAGGGCTGCAAGAAGAACATAAAGGATAAAGTAGCTGCCGTTGGGCATGGTGTGCACCATGGGCTCATCCACAATCATAAAGCTTTGCGGCGAACCCATTGCCGTCAGCTTCTCCTTGAAATTGCTTTGCAGGCTGTCGATAATCTTCACGGCTTTTTCCATAGAGGTATACGTGACCGAGATCTCAAGGATACGGGTATCCTGAATCTGCTTTACCTGAATTCTTTCCTTCAGAGTATCCACATCTTCCGACAGGCCTACGTCATCGATGACACTGCTTAAAACCGAATGGCTGGTGATAATTTCGGAAAAATCCGCACCAATCAGCTGGGCGGAACGGATTTCATCGAAAACACTGTTGGAAAAACCGCCCTCTTCCGCCCCGGCTATCATGATTTTCATGGTCGATTCAAACTGCGGTACCGACAAATCGGCAGATAAAAACCCCACGCATAAAGCTGCCGCCACACTCAGCGTTATTACCAGCCATAATCTGCTGAACGCTGTTTTCAGGAATAATTTCAGACCCACAATGGTTCCTCCTTTAATGAGTAAATTTGCCCTGTTCTTCATATTGTTCCGCTGCCAAAGTACTATACGTCCATCATGGAATTCAGGCAAAGCTTCGCCCTTCTGGGACAGCTTCGTACCCCGGCAGCAGGAGCAATATGTCATTCTTCTCTCCGGACCAGGCCGTAACACCGCCCCGGAGATTGGAAATCACAGGAATTGTGTGCTGTATTTGGTTACATAACAGTACTGCATCATCGTACAAAATCCCATTGGTTCAGTCAACGAAAAGGCCATAAACCCTTAGAACGGTGCGGATTAGACAGAAGGAAATAACCAGAAGCCTTCACATTTCTGCAAAACAAAAAAGGATGGGTGACCGGTTGATATACTGTTGAAAATAAGCTGAAAAAATTAGAAGAGAAATAATACGGAATCAACTATTTGTCGGAAGAAAGCAGTTCATAGCGTGAAAGGAAAGTATGCTATTTCCCGATGAAGGGTCAGATCGAACTGTAATTATATGTTATTGTGGCATAATATGTTTAATCCCGCTAAACAAATTTATGTCTTATTTGTCTTAACCAATGAAAGCGCTCTCTGCTTTGGTTCTGCCAGAAGACTTTCATAAACTTTGTTATGACGAAGCGCAATATCATCCCAATTAAAGTTTTCCCTGATATAATTCATGCCTGAAGCTTTATACTTCTCAAAGGACTGCAAACCGGAGGTTAGTC
>JAEZBW010000043.1 GCA_023426765.1 Bacillota bacterium | reverse complement strand
ACTTCGTACACCGCTGAATGTCATCCTCTCGAGCATTCAGCTGATGAACCTGTATATGAAAAGCAAACCGCACCTGGAAAAGGAAACGGCACAAAAGCATCTGGGAATTATTCGAAGGAACGCATTTCGGTTAAATCGGCTGATTAATAATCTGATCGATACAACCCGCATCAATTCTCAATTTTACGATCTGCACACGTCCAGCTGCAATATTGTGCAAATTGTCCGGGAAATTGCCGTAACCGTAGAAGATTATGTGAAACGCAAGGGCATTTCCCTCAGTTTTTATACAGATGTACAGGAAAAGACGATTACGTGTGATGTGGACAAAGTGGAGCGTATCCTTTTAAACCTGTTATCAAACGCAATAAAATTCACCGATGAAGGCGGAAGAATCGCCGTTTTCTTAAATGACGGTGATTCGTTCATTACGCTGACTGTGGAAGATACCGGGGTTGGTATTCCCCAGGATAAATTAGAACAGATTTTCGCCCGTTTTCACCAGGTGGATAAAACCTTTGCGAGGAATTATGAAGGAAGCGGTATCGGTTTGTCACTTGTGAAATCCATGGTGGAAATGCATGGCGGAAATATCAGTGTTACAAGCATGCTTGGGAAGGGCTCCAAATTTATTGTCAGGCTGCCGGTGAACCAACCCCAACAAGCCGCGAATGAATATCAGCATGACAGGAACCAATTCAATCAGCGCATCCTGATTGAGATGGCAGACTTTTTCCCGCAGTCGGGCTCAGAGGAATGATTGCTCCGCTGTTTACTGTGAAGGATCTTTTCTATTCAATATCGCTTCCACTTTCAGATGTGCGTCCTGCAATGCCTCTTCAGGGGTCTTTGTTTCATTGATGGCGTCATAGGCAGCCCTGGATATCACCTGAATGATCTCAGGCCACTGTTTGATTTGCGGCACCAGCCTCGCGTTTGGCAACTGGGAAGAGATCACCGCTGCAAACTTGTCATTGAGGATTTCTGGGGCGGTGCTGCTGACATCCTTTCTTGACGATAAGACGTGGTTATCCTTAAACCATTTCAATTCCATTTCACGGCTGGTGATAAACTTCATCAACTCCCAGGCTTCTTCAGGGTGTTTTGTATTGGCATTCATCACCCACGCGCTCAACCATGCACTTGTAACCGGCTTCTCGAAAACCGGCAGGGGGGCCATCTCCAACACCTCATGTGCATTCAATTCGGGGTTAAAGTCATCCACGATGGGTATCGTCCACCCTGATCCGACAATCATGGCCGCCTGCTCGTTTGCAAGCTTCATCCGGGACATTTGGGGAGTGTTCTTCAATACTCCGGGGGTAACCACCTTTTCCTTTTGGGCAAGCTCCACATAATACTTAAATCCCCGGAGGGTTTCAGGACGGTTCAGTGCGGAATGCTTCAAATCCGGCGTCAGGTAATCTCCGCCGAAAGCCCAGATGAAGGGGCTGAAACGCAGCTCAAAACCTGGATCCTTCGCACCGATCATCGTCAGACCCCACCTGTCGGTATAACCATCACCATCCGAATCAATAGTAAGCTTCCGGTTTATTTTAATAAACTCGTCCCAATCGGTTGGCGGCTTCTCGGGATCCAACCCTGCATCTTCAAAGCATTCCTTGTTATAAACCAAAACCATGGACATAAAGTCTCCGGGCATGGCCATTTGCTGACCCTGATACATACAAGCCTTCAATGGAAGATCGTACCAGTTCTTCAGAAACACTGAACCACCCTCTGACTGTATGAAAGCGCTGAGATCCTTCGTATATCCACTGCTAAAAAAATACTGAAGGGAGTTTGCGTGCAGATGATAAATATCCGGTGCCATTCCGGCTTCCGACTCGGTGATGTAGAAAAAATCCTTATCCTCATAGGGCACCGGTTCCAGGATGATCTCAATGTGAGGATACCGAACCTGGAACTCCGCTACTGCTTCCAACAGTGATTTTTTCCATACGTTTTCGGTCAGATGCCAATCTGAAAACCTTAGAACAACTTTTTCCTGATGCTGCCGGCACCCTGCGAACGAAAACAAAACCATGATGAATACAAATGAGAAAAATCCTTTTTTTATCATCACACCATGCCCTCCTGGCAATGGTATTTTACCATAAATTACTCAATTATGTCTATGAAAGGGGGGCGGGATTCTGTTTTCCTCTGAAAATATGAAATCTTTCAATAATGTCCGGGTTCTCATTCAGAAAACGGGTCAGCAGATCAATATTCATCAGGGTTTCAGGGCTGATGTGATGTTCAATCAATTCGGTTTCAAGCAGAGGAGATACTTTGCTGCCGATCAGGTGCAGGAACTCTTCCAGGATTTTATGCCTGCCATACAAAAATTTTCCCAATGTGCGGCCTTTCTCAGTTAAAAAGATGATGCCGTACTTCTGATAATCCACATATCCCTGATGGCTTAGTTTCTGCAGCATTTTGGTCACCGATGAGGGATGGACGTTTAAAAGCTCCGAAAGTGTGTTTGAACGCAGCAAACCGGTGTCCAGGCTGTTGCGGTATATCATTTCAAGATAATCCTCCATGGCGGAGGTCAAAGGTTTACTTTCCTGCTGAAGCAGCTCATAACCTCTAACCGTATGAAACTTAGACCTTTCATCCATTAAAAACACCTCCGGTTTGTTCAGTGAACGCTATTGTGAATTGGCTTGCGAGCTATTTTTCTAATGAGGGAACAGGGCATTTTGATAAATATATGCGTCACCAAACCGGATTATGGCACATAAATTGGTCATAGGCAATGAACTTTGACGCGACCAATAAAGGTGACATTATTGCTGAGAATGAACGCTATGCTGGTAATAGCAAGGTTTTAAGTATGGCATAGCGGAAGAATTAATCCTGTTTCCGGAGGTTAGGATGATGCAGAAACATAAGTTGATACCATTAAGCTGTTTACCTGTTGGAACATCCGCTTATGTCAGAAAACTTGAGTTCGGAGGAGCCATCCGCAGAAGGATGCTCGATCTGGGCATCATTATGGATACACCGGTGGAAGCATTACAGAAGAGCCCATCGGGAGATCCGACCGCTTATCAAATCCGCGGGGCTGTCATTGCGATCAGAAGGGAAGAAGCTTCGGGAATACTGGTTGAAGTTTAGGAGGATCGGTACATGGGCTTATCGGTGCGATCCATGGGGATGAACGTATTAAATGAACCGGTGAACCTGAAGCGGCAGACGGAGGATGGTTTTGTCGTCACGCTTGCGGGGAACCCGAATGTGGGAAAAAGCACTGTTTTTAACGGACTGACCGGGCTGAACCAGCATACTGGCAACTGGCCCGGGAAAACAGTGGCGAATGCGCGGGGAAAAACCTTTTACAGGGATAAAACCTTTACACTGGTAGACGTTCCAGGCACCTATTCCATTTTATCCAATTCGGTTGAGGAACAGGTTGCCCGGAATTTTATTTGTTTCGGCCAGCCCGATGTTACAGTTGTCGTGACCGATGCAACCTGTCTGGAACGGAACCTGAATCTGGTACTGCAGATCCTGGAAATGACAGCTTCGGTGGTTGTCTGTGTGAACCTGATGGATGAAGCCAAAAAGAAAAAAATCCTGATAGAGCTTCAGACCCTGGAGCAGTGCCTGGGTGTGCCGGTGGTGGGAACGAATGCTAGAAGCAACCAGGGGCTGGAACCGCTAATGGAGTGGGTGTGGAAGACAGCAACGGGGGAGGTGAAAACAAACCCGGCTGCAGTCGTCTATCCTGAAGCGATTGAACAGGCAGTGAAAAGACTGAACCCAATTGTAAAAAAGAACCTGAGGGATAACCTGCAATCCAGGTGGGTCAGCCTGAAGCTCCTCGAAGGTGATGAAATGATCCTGCAGGATATCTGCGAGCATACCGGGTGTGACCTTCTGCAGGAAGAGGAACTGATGTCGGCGCTGGAACGGGAAAAGCGGATCCTGCATGCGCAGGGGATTGATTCAGACGCTTTCCGGGATTTAATCGTTTCCAGCATTATTGCAAAGGCTGAAGAAACGGCACAACGTTCGGTTTCGTTTGAAAACAGGAATTACAATGGAACCGACAGGAAAATCGACAGAATTGTGACCTCCAAAATTTATGGCATCCCCATCATGCTGGCTTTATTGGGGCTTATTTTCTGGCTGACGGTAACGGGGGCCAATATACCTTCCGAGCTGCTTGCCTCAGGGTTTTCCTGGTTGGAAGGTAAACTATCAGGTCTGTTTATAGCTGCCGAAACACCGGTATGGCTGCATGACATGCTTGTTTTGGGAATATACCGGACACTGGCCTGGGTGGTCTCCGTGATGCTGCCGCCGATGGCTATATTTTTTCCTTTATTCACGCTGCTGGAAGACTTGGGCTATCTACCCCGGGTGGCCTTTAATCTGGACAATTTCTATAAAAAGGCATGTGCCCATGGGAAGCAGGCGCTGACCATGTGCATGGGCTTTGGCTGTAATGCGGCAGGGGTGGTGGGCTGCAGGATCATCGATTCACCGAGAGAGCGGCTGATTGCCATTATCACGAATAACTTTGTACCCTGCAACGGCCGGTTTCCAACGCTCATTGCCATCGCAGTGATATTCTTTTCTGGTGCTAAGGCAGGCTTTACCGGATCACTGCTATCCACTGCCATGATCACCCTGCTGATATTGTTTGGGATTATTATGACGTTGTTCATCTCGAAGCTTCTATCAAAAACAATTTTAAAGGGAGTGCCTTCGTCGTTTACACTGGAACTGCCCCCATACCGTTCCCCTCAGGTCGGAAAAATTCTGGTGCGCTCAGTGATGGACAGAACGCTGTTTGTTCTGGGAAGGGCGATATCGATTGCCATCCCGGCCGGGCTGGTGATATGGGCCATGGCCAATATCGAAGCCGGAGGAATCAGCCTGTTAGCCCATTGTGCAGGTTTTCTAGACCCCTTTGCCAGGCTTATCGGAATGGATGGCTATATCCTGATGGCCTTTATTCTGGGGCTGCCGGCTAATGAAATTGTTTTGCCCATCATCCTGATGAGCTATTTGCAGCAGGGCCATATGATGGAATATGAAAACCTGGCACAGCTGGCTGGGCTGCTCACAGCCAATGGCTGGACGAGGCTTACCGCCATTTGTGTGATGTTGTTTTCACTGATGCATTTCCCCTGCGGCACGACCTTATGGACTATACGAAAAGAAACAGGCAGCATGAAATGGACAGTGATTTCCTTTCTGATTCCAACCCTGACAGGAGTTGTGATTTGCTTTATTATTACAACCATAGCGCACCTGTTTGGGTGGGCATAAGGACTGATGGTTCCCAAATCGGACAAATTTACCGGTTACAAAATGTAAAACAGTGGTATAATGTTCATGTTCATGCATAATGATATGAGGTTGATTCTCTGAAAAAATACTCCCCATGATCTTTAAACCACTGGAGGGTAGAAATGGAACAGATGAAAATATGGTTTGCCTCATCGGAAGTTGTACCCTTTGTAAAAACCGGGGGGCTGGCCGATGTGGCAGGTTCTCTTCCGAAAGCCCTGAAAAAATTGGGTGTGGATATTCGTGTTGTGATGCCGAAATACCGGCAGATCTCCATGGAGTATGTAAACAAAATGCGCTTTCTGGGATATACCTATGTGGATTTATCCTGGCGGCATGAATATTGCGGAATTTTTACGCTGGAGCATGACGGTGTTTCCTATTATTTTCTGGACAATGAACATTTTTTCAACAGGGATTGGTATTATGGGCAGCCCGACGACGGAGAAAGGTTTACATTTTTCAGCAGGGCTATCCTGGAGGTTCTTCCGGTCATCGGCTTCAAGCCGTGGATCATTCACTGCAATGACTGGCAAACCGGCCTGGTTCCCGCGTTTTTGGATGCTCATTTCCGGCATTACAGGAATAAGGGCTTCTATCAGTCCATGCATACGATCATGACTATTCACAACCTGAAATATCAGGGGGTTTTCCCGAAGATCATGATGGATGACATCCTTGGCCTCAGCTGGAATTATTTCAACCAGGAAGGCATCGAGTTCTTCGATCATATCAATTTCCTGAAAGCCGGTATTGCGTTTTCCACGAAGGTGACCACGGTGAGCAAAACGTATGCTGAAGAGATTCAAACCGACTTTTATGGGGAAAACCTTTCGGGCATTACCCGAAAAAGGGCGGGAGATTTAATCGGCATTGTCAATGGCATTGATTATGAGCAAAACGATCCACTGACCGATAAAAGGCTTTATGCACCCTTCAGCGCGGATGACCTCGAAGGGAAGCGAATGAATAAATTAGGCTTGCAGAAGGAAACAAACCTGGAAGAGAATGCGGATATCCCTCTGATCGGTCTGATATCCAGGCTGGTGGATCAAAAAGGGCTGGATCTGGTGGACAGAATGATCGGTGAACTGCTGAGTATGAATTTACAGTTCATTGTTCTGGGAACGGGTGATAAAAAGTATGAAGACCTGTTTCGGTGGGCACAGAGCGCTTTCCCGGGGAAAATGTCGGCAAACATCTGTTATGATGCAACCTTGGCGCAGCGCATCTATGCAGCCTGCGATATGTTTTTAATGCCGTCGTTGTTCGAGCCCTGCGGGTTAAGCCAAATTTTCAGCATGCGGTACGGAACTGTGCCGATTGTCAGGGAGACCGGTGGATTAAAAGATACGGTCATTCCCTATAATCAGTATGCCGAAACCGGAACCGGCTTTTCCTTTGCCAATTACAACGCCCATGAGATGAAGGACGCCATTGTGCGGGCCATGGCCGTTTATCAGGACAAAGACAAATGGAACCGGCTGGTTCGGCAATGCATGCAGCAGGATTTCAGCTGGGATCATTCGGCCATGGAATACAAAGGCCTGTACGAACAGATCTGCGGAATTACGGTAACCAAGTAAACCCCGCCGGCATACTATATAACAGTTAAACCGATGCGAGGTGATTGGAATGGGTGATTATTACGATAAAGGTTTTCTGGGTTTTGGCGGATGGGAATGGATTATCATCATCGTATTTGTGATACTTATTTTCTGTCCGGATATCTTCAGTCCCAAAAGAAAATTTATCGACAACAAATGTTGTGACTGACCGATAAATTTGTCACATTGCCCCGCGTTAAAGCGGGGCAATATTGTTTTCAGGGGTGTTTTATCAAATGCCCTAAGACCCCTGCCTCTATAGGCGGGGGATAAACCGATTTCTGCTTCAGTGGTGGGTACAATCCCCCACTGAAGGACATTTGATAAAATGCTCGCGGCGCGTT